>CAXRGK010000021.1:0-37405 GCA_964230145.1 Burkholderiaceae bacterium
CATCATCGCCTTCAACCGCCCGGTCGACAAAGCCGCGGCCGAAGCGGTGAGCAAGCAGTTCGTGGAAGTGTTGATGGCGCCTGACTTCAGCGCCGAAGCGCTGGAAGTGTTTAAGAGCAAGGTCAATGTGCGCCTGATGAAAATCGCGCTGCCCACGAACTACGGCCAGGTGCGCAACGCGCTGGAAACCAAGCGCGTGGGCTCGGGCCTGCTGCTGCAAAGCGCCGACAACCACGAGCTGGCGCTGGCCGACCTCAAGGTCGTCACCGTCAAGCAGCCCACCCCCGAAGAGCTCAATGACATGCTCTTCGCCTGGAAAGTGGCCAAGTTCGTCAAGTCCAATGCCATCGTGTTCTGCAAGAACGGCATGACCATGGGTGTGGGCGCCGGCCAGATGAGCCGCCTGGACTCGGCCCGCATCGCCAGCATCAAAGCCGAAGCCGCCAAGCTGAGCCTGCAAAACACCGTGGTGGCGAGCGACGCCTTCTTCCCCTTCCGCGACGGCCTGGACGTTGTGGTCGACGCAGGCGCCACCTGCGTGGCCCAGCCCGGCGGTTCCATGCGCGACCAGGAAGTGATCGACGCGGCCAACGAGCGTGGCGTGGCCATGGTGTTCACCGGCGTGCGCCACTTCCGTCACTGATGAACAGGGGCATGCGCAGCATGCCGGTTCGCAGGAGCGAGCCCCTGCTCGCGAACCCGTTCACATGGTCTGAGACCTTGTCATTCGGCCGCAGGGGCGGCCTCCTGCCGAAAGCCAGTGATGGACTTTGACGCCTTGGGTTTGAAGCCTGCTCTTGTGCACGTGGTTGCCGAGCAAGGCGTGTTTGCTGCGACACCCGTTCAGGCGCAAGCCATCCCTGCGGCACTGCAGGGGCGTGACATCTGGGCCACCGCGCCCACCGGTTCGGGCAAGACGCTGGCCTTTGCCCTGCCTGTGGTGCAGCAGCATGTGCTGCACCCCCGCCAGACCAATTTCCGCCGTCCGGTGCGTTCGCTGGTGCTGGTGCCAACCCGCGAGCTGGCGGTGCAGGTGGGCGATGTGCTCACGCATCTGGGCTATCCGCTGCGGCTCAAGGTGGCGGTGGTGTACGGCGGGGTGTCGATCAACCCGCAGATGATGGGCTTGCGCGGTGGCGCCGACATCGTGGTGGCCACGCCCGGGCGCCTGCTCGATCTGGTCGAGCACAACGCGCTGCGCCTGCAGGACGTGCAGCAGCTGGTGCTCGATGAGGCCGACCGTCTGCTTGATCTCGGCTTTGCCGATGAGCTGCAGCGCGTGCTGGCGCTGCTGCCAGCGCAGCGGCAAACCTTGCTGTTCTCGGCCACGTTTGCAGAACCCGTGCAGACGCTGGCACAAGGCCTGCTGCACGATCCGGTGCGTGTCACCGTCGAAGCCGTGGAAACACAGGCCCCCGACATCCGCCAGCGCGCCATTGCGGTGGACGAGAAAAAGCGCACCGCCTTGCTGCGCCACCTGATGGCTGAGAACGGCTGGAAGCGCGTGCTGGTGTTCGTGGCCACGCGCTACGCCTGCGAGCATCTGGCCAACAAGCTCTACAAGGCCGGTATCTACGCCACGGCCTTTCACGGCGAGATGAGCCAGGGGGCGTGGCAGGAGGTGCTGCAGGAGTTCAAGGCGGGCCGTTGGGATGTGCTGGTGACCACCGATCTGGCCTCGCGCGGTATCGACATTGCGCTCTTGCCTGTGGTGGTCAACTACGACCTGCCGCGCTCGGCTACCGACTACACCCACCGCATCGGCCGCACCGGCCGCGCGGGTGCGCAGGGCGAGGGGGTGACTTTTGTGACAGCCGAAGCGCAGGCGCACTGGCAACTCATCCGCAAACGTGAAAAGCTCGATCTGGCGCTGGACGTGGTGCCGGGGTTCGAGCCTGTGGATGAGCCGCCGCAAGCTGCTCTCGGCAACGGCGGCATCAAGGGCAAGCGCCCCAGCAAGAAAGACAAATTGCGGGCCGCGCTGGCCAAGGGCCAGGGGGCTCCAAAGCCGGATTAAGCGGCGTCGTCTTGTGCCTCGGATTCGGCCGGGTCATTCACTTGGGGTTTCAAGGGGGCAGGCACGCGAATGCCGTGCTTGCTCAGGATCTCTACATACACCGCTGCGGCCCCTGTTTGGGCGACCGCGTCCACCGCCTCGATCACCGCGCCCACGCGCACCCCTTCGGCGCTGTCGGCACTGGCACCCACCTTGCAGTCAAAGTCCCAGAAGTCGGCGCCGGCAGGCACCGGGCGGCTGCGTTCGCGCTTGAAGTACTTGCGGATGTCGTGCTTGACGGCTTCGAGCACGCGGTCGGGGTGCTTGCCCTCGACGTGGAGGGGATAGGTTTTTTTCATGGAGGTTCCTTCGGGGTTGGCCAGCGCCCGCAAAGGACGTGAAAGCAGGCGCGGATTATCGCGCGCCCGGGATCGGTCTGTATGGGGTTTGCATTTCGTCGCAACTTTTGGCTGAAGGCGCGCTGTCCATACCCCTGGCCCTGGAGCCGCGGCGCCAGGGCCGCGTTCGCATCACAGGGTGGCGAAGACTTCGCTGGCGGCCTTGACTGTGGCTGCGATGTCGGCGTCGGTGTGGGCTGCGCTCACAAAACCGGCCTCGTACAGCGCGGGGGCAATGTAGACACCGCGGTCCAGCAGGCCATGGAACAGCTTGTTGAACTTCGGGCTGTCGCTGGTCATGACTTTGGCGTAGTTCTGCGGCAGCTCGGGCAGCAGGAAGAAGCCGAACATGCCGCCCTGGCAGTCGGCAGAAAACGGCACGCCTGCCTTGGCCGCTGCGTCCTTGAGGCCGTCGACCAGGCTCTGCGTGCGAGCGCTCAGGCTGTCCCAGAAGCCGGGCTTGGCGATTTCCTTGAGGGTGGCCAGGCCGCAGGCGGTGGCCACCGGGTTGCCGCTCAGGGTGCCGGCCTGGTAGACCGGGCCGGTGGGCGCGAGTTGACGCATGATCTCGCGCGGGCCGCCAAAAGCCGCCAGCGGCATGCCGCCCCCGATCACCTTGCCCAACACCGTCATGTCGGGCTTGAAGCCCGGGATGAGTTGGGCGTAGACGCTCTGCGCACTGCCCAGCGCCACGCGGAAACCGGTCATCACTTCGTCGAACACGAACAGCGCGCCGTGCTGCGTGCACAGCTCGCGGCAGCGCTTCATGAAGGGCACGCTGGCGCGCACGAAGTTCATGTTCCCGGCGATCGGCTCGATCATCACGCAGGCCAGGTCCTGACCGTGCAGCTTGAAAGCTTCTTCAAGTTGTTCGAGGTTGTTGTACTCCAGCACCAGCGTGTGCTGCACCACCTCGGGCGGCACACCGGCGCTGGTGGGGTTGCCAAAGGTGGCCAGGCCCGAGCCCGCCTTGACCAGCAGGGCGTCGGCATGGCCGTGGTAGCAGCCCTCGAACTTGATGATCTTGCTGCGGCCGGTGGCGCCACGGGCCAGGCGCAGCGCGCTCATGCCCGCTTCGGTGCCGGAGCTGACCAGGCGCACCATTTCCATGGACGGCACGTGTTTCAGGATCTCTTCGGCCAGCTCGATTTCGCGCTCGGTGGGGGCACCGAAAGAGAAGCCGTCGAGCGCGGCTTTTTGCACGGCTTCGAGCACGGCGGGGTGGCCGTGGCCCAGGATCATCGGGCCCCAGGAGCCGATGTAGTCGATGTATTTCTGGCCATTGGCGTCCCAGAAGTAGGCGCCCTGGGCGCGCTGCACAAAGCGGGGCGTGCCACCGACGGCACGGAAGGCGCGCACGGGGGAGTTCACGCCACCGGGGATGACATTGGCGGCGCGGTCGAACAGTTGCTGGTTGCGGTCGGTCATGTGGGGCAGGGAGTCAGTGTTTGGTTTCGTTGAAGGGCACTTCGAAATAATCGGCGCCCGGGTGCAGGCCGTCGTCTTCGGTGGCGTCCTCTTCTTCGGATTCGCCTTCGGGCTGCGCCCAGAACAGGCGGTCAGGAATCACTTGCCCCATGCCCGGGCTGAAGCCTTCGTCCAGACTGCGGTCCAGGTAGCTCAGGGCTTCGCGCGTGGCTTCGGGCAGGTCCATGCCGGTGGCCAGCAGGGCGGCCAGGGCCGCAGAGAGGGTGTCGCCGGCACCGGCAAACACGGCTTCGATGCGTTCGAATTTTTCATGGGCCACCACGGTTTCGGGTGTGGCCAGCACGTTGTCGATGTGTTGCTCCGGCAGGGGGACGCCGGTGACCAGCGTGTAGGGCACACCCCGTTCGCTGGCCGCCCGGGCGATGTCGCGCGGACTGGGGTTGCGTTCACCTTCCCAGTCGGGCAACAGCCAGCGGCGCAGGGTGCTGTGGTGACCCACCAGCACGCTGGTCTGCGGCATCAGCAGTTCCTGAAAAGCATCCAGATAGTCGTCGATGCGGTCATCGTCCCACCATGACAGGTTGGGCATGTAGGCGACCACGGGCACGCCTTCGTAATCGTCGGCAATTTCCGCGATCGCGGCCAGGTTCTCGGGGCTGCCGGCAAAGCCGACCTTGATGACCTGAATGGGCACGTCTTCGGCAATGGTCCGGGCTTGCTCGCTCACGGCTTCTTCGTCAAACGGGAAGAAGTCATGGATACCGCTGGTGTCACGGGCATAGCTGCCGGTGACGGTGGGCAGGGTGTGCACCCCCACCGAGCCCATGGCCAGCACGTCGCCGGTCAGGCCGCCAGCGCCGCTGGGATCGTTGGCGTTGAAGACCAGCACACAGGCCAATCCCTGCGCTTCGCTTTCGCTGGCGTCAGGAGAAGGGGTCTGTTGGTGGGTGTCGGTCATGGGGGTGTGCGCTCAGGGCTGGGGCGCTTGCAGGGAGGGGAGAGGTGCGCCCGATACAATCGAGTTCATTCTATTCGACAACATTTTTCACCAACATGGAACACAAGACCTGGATGTGCCTGATTTGCGGCTGGATTTACGATGAGGCACTCGGTGACCCGGAGCACGGTATTCCGGCCGGAACCAAGTGGGAGGATGTGCCCATGAACTGGACCTGCCCGGAGTGCGCGGCACGCAAGGAAGACTTCGAGATGGTGGCCATCTGATCGGCCTTTTTGGCTGAGTTCCGCACAAGGGACGGGTGCCCCGTCCAGCGCCTCATGCTGTGGGTACACAGAAATCGGCGCCGAACGGGGCACCCGCCCCTTGTGCTGTGTCAGTGGTTTGCATTGAAGGCCGCCTGTTTCAGGCGGCTTTCTTTTTGACCACCGCGTAGCGATCCAGCGTTTTTTCGCGCGCCTCGGCGTGGTCCACGATGGGTCGGGGGTAGGTCTTGCCCAGTTCGACGGCAGCGGCCTGCAGTTCCAGCTCGCCAGCCAGCCAGGGCGCGTGGATGGCTTTGGCCGACAGGCCTGAGAGTTCGGGCACGTAGCGGCGGATGAATTTGCCCTCGGCATCGAACTTTTCGCTTTGGCTGACCGGATTGAAGATGCGGAAGTAAGGCTGGGCGTCGCAGCCGCTGGAACTCGCCCATTGCCAGCCGCCGTTGTTGGCCGAGAGGTCAAAGTCGTTGAGTTGCTGGGCGAAGTATTTTTCGCCCCAGCGCCAGTCCACGCCCAGGTCCTTGCACAGAAAGCTGGCCACCACCATGCGCAGGCGGTTGTGCATGTAACCGGTCTGGTTGAGTTGGCGCATGGCGGCGTCCACCAGCGGGTAGCCGGTGCGGCCTTCGCACCAGGCTTCGAACAGCTTGTGCCCGTGCGGGCCGTGGTCCCAGTGGATGGTGTCGTACTCGCGCTTGAAGCTCTCGCCCTTGCCCACATGCGTAAAGTTGGCCAGCACCTGCACGTAAAAGTCGCGCCAGATCAGTTCGGACAGCCACACGGCGGCGCCTTCGCTGCCAGCGATCATGCGGGCATGGGCCTCGCGGGCGAGCTGGCGGATCGACACCGTGCCAAAGCGCAGGTGCACGCTCAGGTAGCTGGGGCCTTTGACGGCCGGAAAGTCGCGTCGCTGGCCATAAGCGTCGATGCGGTGCAGGAAGTCCGACAGCAAGGATTGGCCGCCCGACTCTCCCGCTTGGATGTGCAGGTCCTTGAGGTTGGTGACCTCGAAATCAAGGTCTGACAGGCGAGGCACCGGCTGGCACAGTGCCTCGGGGCGGGGTGCCAGATGGGCGGCGTAACGTTCTACCGGGTAGGCCTTGAGGTAGAAATCATTCACCTTGCGCAGCCAGGCGTTTTTGTAGGGCGTGAAGACCGAAAACGCCGTACCGGACTGGGTCATGACCTCCTGACGCTCGAAGATCACATGGTCCTTGCAGGTGTGAAAAGCGATGCCGTGGTCGGCCAGGTGGCCGCGCACTTTGGCGTCACGCTGCTGGGCAAGGGGTTCGTCATCGTGGCTGGCAAACACGGCCAGGGCACCCAGCTGATGGGCCAGGCGTGGAATGTCGTGTTCGGCCACGCCGTGTCCCACGATCAGTCCCCGTCCCTCACCACCCAGCTCGGCCAGCCGCTGGTCCAGTTCGACCAGCGACTCGCGGATGAATTCCACCCGCCGATCGGCTCGGGGCAGGGCGTCCAGAATGGCCGTGTCGAACACGAAGGCCACATGGACCTGGCGGCAATTTTTCAGGGCGTGGTAGAGCGCTGCGTTGTCGTGCACACGCAAATCACGTCGCAACCAGACCAGGCCACAGGAAAAAGCAGTTTCCATCGGAGCTAACAAGGGTGCAGGCCGATCCGGCAACCCGGGGTGGGGCCGTTAAAATCGGGTCCTATGTCTGCCGATTCTGCCTCTATCAACCTCACGCATCACTTTCTGATTGCAATGCCTGGTCTGGAGGACGAGCTTTTTGGCCGCAGCGTCGTCTACATGTGCGAGCACAGCGAGCGCGGCGCCATGGGCCTGATCATCAACAAGGCCGCAGACATGTCGCTGCGCCAGCTGTTCGACAAAGTCGATTTGCCCCTGCGCCGCGAAGACCTGACGGGCAGGCCGGTGCTCCACGGGGGCCCTGTCCACACCGAACGCGGTTTTGTGCTGCACGACCCGGTCCGCATGGAAGATCCGGCGCAGGATGGTGGCTCCATCTATGCCTCCACCCTCACGGTGCCCGGCGGGCTGGAAATGACCACCTCGCGCGATGTGCTCGAAGCCCTGTCTTCGGGTGCCGGTCCACGCCGCGTGCTGATCACGCTGGGCTACGCCTCCTGGGGCGAGGGTCAGCTCGAGTCCGAACTGGGCGAAAACAGCTGGCTGACCGTGCCCGCCAGTGCCGAGATCGTGTTCGACACCCCACTGGAGCAGCGCTACGACAAGGCGCTGGACCTGTTGGGGCTCAAGCCCTGGATGCTCTCGCCCGAGGCGGGTCACGCATGACGCAGGCCCTGAACGTCCCGGCCAGCCAGCAGACCTTTCTGGCGCTGGACTTTGGCCTCAAGCGCACGGGGGTGGCGGTGGGCAACCGCCTGATGAAGACCGCCACACCCCAAGGCACGATTGCCGCCGAAGGCGATGCCCGTTTCGCCAAAATTGCCGAACGTATCCGGGAATGGCAGCCCGATGCGCTGGTGATCGGGGTGCCGACGCATCCAGACGGTGGCGAGCATGAAAACACCCTGCGTGCCCGCAAGTTCGGGCGCCAGCTGCGGGGCCGCTTTGGTCTGGTGGTGTACGAGGTCGACGAACGCTACACGACGACCGAGGCGCATTCGATGGGCGCCAAAGACGCCGACGCCGCGGCGGCCGCGATCATTCTTGAACAGTTTTTAAGGAACCTGGCATGACTACCCTGGCTCTGGATGCAGAGGCTCTGTACAAGGAACTGCTGCGTGGTGTGCGCGGCCTGTGCCAGGCCGACACCCGGCTGGTGGGCATCACCTCGGGTGGCGCCTGGCTGGCCCAGCGCCTGCAGCGCGATCTGGGCCTGAGCGGCGAGGCCGGTCAGGTCTCGTCGGTGATGCACCGCGACGACTTCGCCCAGCGCGGTCTGTCGGCCGGCGGCCAGACGCAGTTGCCGTTCGAGGTCGATGGCGCCGACATCCTCGTGCTCGACGATGTGCTCTACACCGGCCGCACCATCCGCGCCGTGCTCAACGAACTCTTTGACTACGGTCGTCCAGCGCGTGTGCAGTTGGCAGTGCTGGTGGACCGGGGCGGTCGCCAGTTGCCGGTGCAGGCCGACTTCGCCGCCGCCCGTGTGGCGCTGCCCGAGAGCCAGTCACTGGCGCTGGCCCGCGATGACGCCGGCGCCTTCAGCTTCCAGGTAGAGGACAAGGCCTGAACATGCTCTACAAACGCAACAATCCCCAGCTCAACAAGAACGGCGAGCTGATCCACCTGCTCTCCACCGAGGGCCTGTCCAGGGACATCCTCACCCATATCCTGGACACGGCGCAGGGTTTTGTCAGCGTGAGCGACCGCGAGGTCAAGAAGGTGCCGCTGCTGCGCGGCAAGAGCGTGTTCAACCTGTTTTTCGAAAACAGCACCCGTACCCGCACCACCTTTGACATCGCGGCCACCCGCCTGTCCGCCGATGTGTACACGCTGGACATCGCCCGCTCCTCTGCCAGCAAGGGCGAATCGCTGCTCGACACCATAGCCAACCTCAGCGCCATGGCCGCCGACATTTTTGTGGTGCGCCACAGCGAGTCGGGCGCGCCCGACCTGATCGCACAGCATGTGGCGCCGCATGTGCATGTGGTCAACGCCGGTGATGGGCGTCACGCCCACCCCACCCAGGCCTTGCTGGACATGTACACCATCCGGCACTACAAGAAAGATTTTTCCAACCTCACGGTGGCCATCGTGGGCGATGTGCTGCACTCTCGCGTGGCGCGCTCCGACATCCACGCCCTGACCACCCTGGGCTGCCCTGAAGTGCGCGTGGTTGGCCCCAAGACGCTGGTGCCGTCCGATATGGCGCAGATGGGCGTCAAGGTCTTCCACAACCTGGAGGAAGGCATCAAGGGCTGCGACGTGGTCATCATGCTGCGCCTGCAAAACGAACGCATGAGCGGTGCGCTGCTGCCTTCCAGCCAGGAGTATTTCGAGAGCTTCGGCCTGACCCCTGAAAAGCTGCAACTGGCCAAGCCCGACGCCATCGTCATGCACCCGGGTCCGATCAACCGCGGCGTCGAGATCGACTCGGCTGTGGTGGACGGCCAGCAAAGCGTGATCCTGCCGCAGGTGACCTTCGGCATTGTGGTGCGCATGGCGGTGATGAGCATCGTGGCCGGTAACGAGGCGTGAGGTAAACAAGATGAAGACCCTGATCCAGAACGGCCGCGTGATCGACCCCGCCAGCGGTTTTGACAAGGTGGCAGACGTGGCGATTGCCGCCGGTCGCATCGTCGCCATTGGCCAGGCGCCAGCCGACTTCGTGCCCAACCGGACGATCAACGCCGCAGGCTGCATCGTGGCCCCAGGTCTGGTGGACCTGGCCGCACGCCTGGGTGAGCCTGGTGGCGAGCATGCCGGCCTGCTCGAAAGCGAAATGGCCGCTGCCGTGGCCGGTGGCGTGACCAGCCTGGTGTGTCCGCCCGACACCGACCCGGTGCTGGATGAGCCCGGCTTGGTGGACATGCTGCGCCACCGCGCCGAGAAACTGCACCAGTCGCGTGTGCTCCCGCTGGGTGCGCTCACGCGCGGCCTGCAGGGCGAGGTGCTGACCGACATGGGCCAGCTTACCGATGCGGGGTGTGTCGGTTTCAGCCAGGCTGAAGTGGCCCTGGCCAACACACAGGTGCTGCAACGCGCCCTGCAGTACGCCAGCACTTTTGGCTACACCGTCTGGCTGCGCCCACAGGAGTTGCACCTGGGCAAGGGGGTGGCCGCCAGCGGCCCGCTGGCCACCCGCATGGGCCTGTCGGGTGTGCCGGTGGCCGCTGAGACGATTGCGTTGCACACCATTTTCGAACTGATGCGCGCGACCAAGGCGCGTGTCCACCTGTGTCGCATCAGCAGTGCAGCCGGGGTCGAACTGGTGCGTCAGGCCAAGGCCGAGGGCCTGCCGGTCAGCGCCGATGTCAGCATCAACACCTTGCACCTGACCGATGCCGACATGGGTTTCTTTGACAGCCGCGCCCGCCTCACGCCTGTGCTGCGCCAGCAGCGCGACCGCGATGCCCTGCGCGCCGCGCTGGCCGACGGCACGCTGGACGCGCTGGTGTCCGACCACACCCCGGTCGACGCCGATGCCAAGGCCTTGCCCTTTGCCGAAGCCGAGCCTGGCGCCACTGGTCTGGAACTGCTCTGGAGTTTGGCGCTCAAATGGGGTCAGGAGACCGGTGTCGATCTGCCCACCGTGCTCTCGCGCATCACTGCGCGCCCGGCACAGGTGCTGGGCACGGCACTGTCCACCTTGCAGGGATCGGTTGGCCAGTTGGCCGTGGGCGGCGCCGCCGACGTGGTGCTTCTGTCGGACCAGGGCCACTGGCCGGTGACTGCGGAGAGCCTGCGCAGCCAGGGCAAGAGCACGCCGTTCTCGGGCTATGAACTGCCTGGCCGGGTGCTGTTCACGCTGGTGGGCGGTCACGTGGCGTTTGAGGCCTGAAAAGTGTTGCTTTGTCATTCCCGACTGGGTCGGGAATCCATGGACCCTCTGCTCAAGTCAGAGGATGACCGACACCCCAAGACATGACGACCCTGCGCGCCCTCTGGAAGATCCTGCGGGGCCTCTGGCACCTGCTGGTGGGGTTCTGGACCATCCATGTCCGCTTTCCCCGCTTGAGTGTGGAGCAGCGCGAAATGCGGGTGCAGGCCTGGGCGTTGCAGTTGCTGGCGCTGTGGGGCATTCACCTCAAGGTGATGGGCCAACCGGTGACCAGCGGCCCGGCCCTGATCGTCTCCAACCACATCTCGTGGCTGGACATCCTGGTCATCCATGCGGCGCGCTACTGCCGTTTCGTGTCCAAGTCCGACATCCGCGACTGGCCGCTGGTGGGCGCGCTGGCCACAGGCTCGGGCACGCTCTACATCGAACGCACCAGCCGCAAGGACGCGTTGCGCATGGTGCATGACATGGCGGACGCGATGAAGGAGGGCGACGTGGTCGCGGTCTTCCCGGAGGGCACCACCAGCGACGGCCGTGAACTGCTGCCGTTTCATGCCAACCTGATCCAGTCGGCCATCGCCGCCGAGGTGCCGGTGCAGCCCCTGTCGCTCAAGTTCGTCGATGCGCGCAGCGGCGAGATGACGCTGGCGCCGTGCTACATCGGCGATGACACGCTGGTCGGTTCGGTCTGGCGTACGCTCAAGGCGCCACCGATCACGGCGGTGGTGTGTTTTGGTGAGCCACAAGCAGCCGAGGGCCGGGATCGCCGGCAGTGGGCGAGCGATTTGCGCGCGGCCGTGATCGCGCTCAGAGATCAGCGTGGCAATCAGGACTGAACCAAGCGCACCGGATGGAGCTCGGTGTGGTTGCAGTGCTCCGGGCCATTGCTGGCGCAGGGCATCTGGCACAGCTCGCGGTGGCGCACCGGGCAGGAGCGGTTGAAGGTCACCACATGGTCCACCTCGGCGCGGATGCCGATCCATTCGCCTACCTTGTGGTCGTGGTGGCTGGGCACATGGGCCATCAGGGTGTGGCCGCTGGCCAGACGCAGGGTGTAGAGGAATTCGGAGCCGCGAAATGATTTGCGGATGATTTCAGCTTTCACCTGGGCTGCATCGTCGTGCACGATGTCGTCGGCGCGCAGCAGCACATCGCATTCGCCGCCTTCAAAGGCGCAGGGCAGGGGGCACTCGGCCACATCGGTCAGTGTGCCCACCGGGGTGTCGACCACCACTTCGCCGTTGACTTCGCGCAGGGTGGCGGGTGTGAACACGCCGTGGCCGATGAAGTCGGCCACAAAGCGGGTAGCGGGTCGGTGGTAGAGGCTGTAGGCATCGTCCCATTGGTGAAGCTGGCCCTCGTGCATGACACCGATCGCGTCGCCAATGGCGAAGGCTTCGAGCTGGTCGTGGGTGACAAGCAGCGCCGTGGCCTTGGCGGCCTTGAGGATGTTGCGCACCTCGTGGGCCAGTCGTTCGCGCAGATCCACATCGAGGTTGGAAAACGGTTCGTCCAGCAACAGCAAGTCAGGCTTGGGGGCCAGCGCCCGGGCCAGCGCGACG
The DNA here is from genome assembly GCA_964230145.1 of Burkholderiaceae bacterium. Classification (GTDB taxonomy): domain Bacteria; phylum Pseudomonadota; class Gammaproteobacteria; order Burkholderiales; family Burkholderiaceae_C; genus Limnohabitans_A. The sequence goes on from CAXRGK010000021.1 coordinate 12,062, forward strand.
CGTTGCTGCTGGCCGCCAGACAGTTCGTGGGGGTAGCGCCGCTCGGCCCCAGTCAGTCCTACCAGTTCCAGCACTTCGTTCACGCGCCGTTCGCGTTCGCTGCGAGGCAGTTGCTGCAGGCCAAAGCCCACGTTGCGGCCCACATCGAGGTGGGGGAACAGGGCGTAGTCCTGAAACACCATGCCAATGCGCCGGCGTTCAGCGGGCTCGGTGTGTCCCCGTTCGCTCACGACCCGCTGGCCGACCAGAATTTGGCCGTTGGACACGGGTTCAAGTCCAGCCACGGCGCGCAGCAAGGTGGTCTTGCCACAACCCGAAGGTCCGATCAGGACGCCGATGTCGCCTGCACGCAGCCCCAGCGTCACGCCACGCACTGAAGGCGTGTCACGACCCGGGTACTGCACATCAAGCTGGCGGATTTCAAGAAACATGCCGACTATTGTAGGAGCGGCCTGAGGCTGCCATGAACGAACCGGGATCCCATCGCGATCACAGGCCGCTCCTACAATCCAGGGATGTCTCGTTTCGCCTTTGTCAGTCTGACCCGGTTGGCGTCTCCGCTGTTTGTCCTCCTGGCTTTGGTGCTGGCCTTGCCGGCACTGGCGGTGCTGGCGTCCTGGCTGCAGTGGACACCACAGACCATGGACCTGCTGCGTGAAATGGCCACGACGGTGCTGCCGGACTACGCCTGGACGTCCTTAGCCCTGTGTCTGATGGTGGCGGCTGGCGTCACAGTGCTGGGCCTGGGTACGGCGGCAGCGGTCACCTTGTTCGATTTCCGGGGGCGCGCCGTGTTCGAGTGGCTGCTGCTCTTGCCGCTGGCCATGCCGGCTTATGTGGTGGCTTATGCCTACACCGATTTTTTGCAGTTCAGCGGTCCGTTGCAGCTGATGCTGCGCGAAGCCTTTGGCTGGCGGGGTGCCTTGTGGCCCGATGTGCGCAGCGTCTGGGGCGCTGCATTGGTGTTCACCGTGTCGCTGTATCCCTATGTTTACCTGCTGGCGCGCACCGCATTGCTTGAGCGGGTGGCCAGCCTGATGGAGGCCGCACGCCTGCTGGGGGCATCATTGCCGAGGCGCATCCGCGAGGTGGCGTTGCCGCTGTCTCGACCGGCGGTGGCGGCAGGCGTGGCGCTAGCCCTGATGGAGACACTGGCGGATTTCGGGGTGTCGAGCTACTTCGGCATCCAGACCTTCACGGCTGGTATTTACAAGGCCTGGCTGGCCATGGACAACCGCGTGGCGGCGGCACAGTTGGCCACGGTACTGCTTGTGGTGGTGCTGTTGTTGTTGCGCCTGGAGCAGCGCGCTGAACGACGCATGCGTTTTGCACAGGGCCGCGTGTCGCGCCAGGGCACGGCCGAGTCGCAGCCCGTTCGTTTGCAGGGCTTGGCGCAGTGGCTGGCCTGGGGCATGTGCAGCCTGCCGGTGTTGCTGGGCTTTGTTTTGCCCGTGCTGATCATGTTGCGTGCCCTGGCTGGCGCAGAGGTCGAATTGCCCTGGGCCCGTTTTGGCGACTGGGCCTGGAACAGCCTGCGGCTGGGGGGCATCACGGCGGTGCTGGCGGTGGGGGTGGCCTTGCTGCTGGCGTTTGCGGTGCGTCAGCGGGCGAGCGTCTGGAACCGGACTGTCACACAGGTCGTCGGTCTGGGTTATGCCATCCCCGGTGCGGTGGTGGTGGTGGGTCTGCTGTTGCCGGTGGGCTGGGTGCAGCAGATGTGGCCTGGGTCTTCGGTGGGGGCGTGGATCACAGCGACATCGCTGGGCCTGGTCTGGGCCTACCTGGTGCGTTTTTGCGCTGTGGCCCTGCAGTCGGTGCAAAGCGGCTATGCCCGCATCCCTGCGAATCTGGACGATTCATCGCGCATGCTGGGCGTGACTGGCTGGGGCTTGCTGCGGCAGGTGCATGCCCCGTTGCTCAGGCGCACCACGGTGGCGGCGTTGCTGCTGGTGTTTGTGGATGTGATGAAGGAACTGCCGGCCACGATGGTGCTGCGGCCGTTCAACAGCGACACGCTGGCCGTGGTGGCCTACCAGCTTGCGCGAGACGAACGCCTCGGCGAGGCGGCACTGCCTTCGCTGGCGCTGGTGCTGGTCGGTTTGATCCCGGTGGTGTTGCTCAGTCGCACACTGAACCATAAGCCGGCTTGAGCGGCCGGGTCAGAACCCTTCCACCAGCACCACGGTGCGGCGTGCAGACTCCTTGCTGATTTCCAGAATCTTCTGGTACTCGGCTGAATCGTAAAAGGCCTTGGCTTTTTCGACAGACGGGAAACGGACCACCACCATGCGCGTCGGCGTCCAAAGGTCGTTTTCCTTGATGGACATGGCGCCGCCACGGACCAGGTATTGGCCACCGTACTGCTCGGCAAGGGGTTTGGCCAGACGCTTGTAGTCTTCGTAGCGTTCGGGCCGGGTCAGTTCGGTGTCGACGATCAGATAGGCACTCATCACAGGTCTCCTGTCTTGTACAGTGGGATAGGTGAAAACAATTTAGCAGCTGCGGCGAGGCCTGCGAGTCGCCCAGGTGCCCGGCTTTTGGGTCACAATGGCCGTCTTCGCAATCCTGTACCGAGCCCGCACATGGTCAAGAAGACCAAACCTCTGGTCGATGAGTCCGACGAACAGTCCGACGAAGTCTTTGAAAAAGCCGCCGAAGTCTTTCGCGTGATGTCTGCGCCCATGCGCCTGCGCATCATCAGCGCGCTGTGCAACGGCGAGAAAAACGTCGGTGAGCTGCTCTCCGAGATCCAGACCACCCAGCCCAACATGTCACAGCACCTCAACACGCTCTACCAGGCCGGTGTGCTGGGCAAGCGCCGCGAAGGCGTGCAAATTTACTACCGCATCGTCAATGACAGGGTGGTCTCACTGTGCCGTGCGATGTGCGTGCAGATCGCCAGTGAAAGCCCCGCGTCAGCCTGAAGCCGGGTTTTTACTGTGCTGTCTGGAGTGGCAAAACATCTATATTCATTAATAAGGAGTGACTGATGAAAAAAATCGTTGCGCTTTGCCTGGGGCTGCTGTTGTCCGGGCTGGCTCTGGCCCAGATCAAGGTGGTGTATCACCTCAGTGAAGGCGTTCCCCAGGCCTCACGGGCCATTGGCAACATCCGCAACCACCTGGCGGCTGATCCGACAGCGAAGATCGTCGTGGTCTCGCACGGTCTGGGCATCGACTTCCTTCTTGACGGCGCCACCAACCAGCTGGACCAGCCCTTTGCCGGCAGCGTGAGCGATCTGGCGAACAAGGGCGTGGAGTTCCGGGTTTGCAACAACACCCTGGTGTCGCGCAAGATCGCGGCCGACAAACTGGTGATGGAAGCCAAGATCGTGCCTTCGGGCGTGGCCGAGGTGGCCCGTCTGCAGGCCAAGGAAGGTTTTGTTTATCTGCGTCCCTGAGCGGGCGTGGTTTTCATGAAGGAGAAACCATGAAGATTCGACATGGCTTGACGATGCTGGCCCTGATGGCCAGTGCAGGACTGGCGCAGGCCCAGGATGCCCTGCAGGTGCGCAGCTGGGCCGCCGCCTGTGCCAACTGCCACGGCACCGATGGCCGCGCACAACCGGGCATGGAATCCCTGGCCGGTGCCAACAAAGACGACATGGTCAAGAAAATGCTGGACTTCAAGGCCGGTCGCAAGCCTGCCACCATCATGCACCAGCTGGCCAAGGGCTACAGCGACGAGCAGATCACGGCCATTGCCGGCTACTTTGCCGCCCAGAAGAAATAAGGAGTCCGAACATGCAACGTCGACAACTTCTTCAGGCCGGCTCTGCGCTGGGCGCCATGGGCCTCGTCTCTGGCTGCGCCAGCATCGGTGGCAACCGCCCCAAGGTGGTGGTGATTGGTGCCGGTTATGCAGGTGCCACGGCCGCCAAATACATCCGCATGTGGTCCGAGGGCGGCATCCAGGTCACGCTGGTCGAACCCAACGACAGCTTCATCTCCTGCCCGATCTCCAACCTGGTGATCGGTGGCAGCAAGACCATGGCCGACATCACCACGCCGTACGACAACCTGGTCAAGCGCCATGGCGTGCAGATGGTCAAGGACCGCGTGGCCAGCATCGACGCAGCCAAGCGCATCGTCAAGCTCGCCGGTGGCAGCGAACTGCCTTATGACCGCCTGATTGTCTCGCCCGGTGTGGACTTCATGTGGGAATCCCTGCCCGGCATGAGCAAGCCTGGCGCCCAGGACAAGGTGTTGCACGCCTGGAAGGCCGGCGCCCAGACCTTGGCCCTGCGCAAGCAGCTCGAAGCGATGCCCGATGGTGGCGTGTTCGCCATGTCCATCCCGCTGGCGCCCTACCGTTGCCCGCCCGGCCCCTATGAGCGGGCCTGCCAGGTGGCTGACTATTTCAGCAAGGCCAAGCCCAAGAGCAAGGTGCTGATTCTGGATGCGAACGACGACGTGACCTCCAAGGGTCCTCTGTTCAAGAAGGCCTGGGCCGATCGTTACAAGGGAATCATCGAGTACCGTCCCAAGCACAATGTGGTGGACGTGGACGCTGCGACCAACACCGCCAAGTTTGAGTTCAACGACGATGTCAAGGCTTCGGTGCTCAACGTCATCCCGAGCATGCGTGCCGGCGACATCGCTGTCAACGCGGGTCTCGCCACGGCCAACAAGCGCTGGTGCGAGGTGGACTTCCTGACCTTCGAGTCCAAGGCTGCACCCAACGTCCATGTGCTGGGCGATGCGATACAGATCGCACCGCTGATGCCCAAGTCGGGTCACATGGCCAACCAGCACGGCAAAGCCTGTGCCGCTGCAGTCATTGCCTTGCTGACTGGCAAGCAGGTCAATCCGCTGCCGATTTACAACAACACCTGCTACAGCTTCGTCAGCGCCGAGGATGTGGTGCATGTGGCCAGTGTGCACCGTTACGACGCCGACAAGAAGACCATGCTTACCGTGCCCGGTTCGGGGGGGGTGTCTTCCGCCGCCAACGAGCTGGAAGGCCGTTACGCCTTGGCCTGGGCCCGCAACATCTGGGCCGACACCCTGGCCTGAGTCGCGTGGGCATGAGACGCCGCTGTCGCGAGACGAGCGGCGTTTTTTTCGCGACCAACATCCGGAAATGACCATGAAAAGAATCCCTTTTGTTTCACAAGCCGCCTGGTGGATGGTGGGACTTGTTTTGTCCTCTGGCGCCTGGGCACAGGCCGATGAGGCCCGTGCCAAAAAGATCGTGGGTGGCGTGTGCTTTGTGTGCCACGGCATGGAGGGCGAGTCTTCCAGCGAGGTCTTCCCGCGTCTGGCTGGCCAACACTGGGAGTACACCGCCAAGCAGCTGGAGAATTTCAAGAGCGGCAAGCGCAAAAGCACGGCCATGGCCGACATGGTGGCCAAGCTGACCGCTGATGAAATGGTGGCGCTGGGTAAGTTCTTCGAGAAACAGACGCATGCGCCCGAGCCGCCCAAGGACAAGGGTCTGGCCGCTGTCGGGCAGTTTATCTACCACCAGGGCAACAAATACAGTGGCCTGGCGGCGTGTGCCAGCTGCCATGGCCCCGAGGCGAAGGGCACGTCCAGTCTGCCGCGGCTGGCAGGCCAGTTTGCTGCCTACACCGAAACCCAGCTCAAGCAGTTCAACCAGCGCGAGCGCACCAATGACAACGCGGTGATGCATGCCATCGCCAGCAAGATGACGCCACTGGAGATGGCGGCGGTGGCCGAATACCTCAGCGGCAAATAAGACTTGCTTCTCTTCAGGCTACGCGACTCGCTGGTGCCTTGGTGCAGAAAGCCGTTTTCTGACTACGGAGTCAGCGCGGGGCTTGCCTGTGGAGTCGGTTGTGAGGCGGGTGGGCCATCGATCCAGCGGTCGGTCAGGCCTGCGCCGATCCACATGCCCAGCAAAGTGATCCAGGCCGTCAACGCGAAGATCGATCCCCCCGTGACCCCAGCCCCTACGGCACAGCCACCCGCGAGCATGGAGCCAAAGCCCATGAAAACGGCGCCAGCCATGTAGCGGCGCATGCTGTAGCCGTCCTTGAAGCCTTCGAGCTTCCAGTCGCCGCCCAGCAGTGCCCCCAAAAAAGAGCCTAGAAAAACGCCGGGCATCAGACCGAAATCGAAACCGATGGGGGGTGATGGCCATTGCACCACGCGCATCAGCCATTCGGCTGAAGGGCCGCTGAAGGTCAGACCTTGGATTTGCACTGGATCGAAACTTTCACGCGCCACCCATTGGCTGTATCCCCAGGCGGCCGCGACCATCAGGCCGGTGCCGATGCCGCCGACCCACATCCATAAACTGCGTTGCGGGCTGCGCCAGATGAAGTACAGCGCAGCAACAAACCACACCATGCCGAACACCAGACCCGCTTCGTGGCCTAGCCCCAGCCGGGCCAGCAGATCTCGCCCCGGCCCGCCATCGACCACCCACCAGCTGCCGATTTCGGCACGCAAAGGCGAGAGGGCACCCGACAGAGCGGACTGCGCGGTGACGGCAAAAATCAGACCCGACAGCAAGGCGCGCAGGTTGCCATTGGCCGACAGCACCAGCAAGCGGCTGGCGCAGCCGCGGGCAAGCACCATGCCGATGCCGAAGATCAGACCCCCGATCAGTGCACCGGACAGGCTGCCACGGGTGGCGATCTGGCGTGCACTGGCGGTGTCCAGCAGACCGCCCAAGGCCAGCAGCTGAACACCGATCACGGCGGCAGAAAAGGCCAGCAGCCAGACACTGAGCTTTTCGCCAAACCGCCGGTGCCAGAACTCGATGACGGCGGCGCGCAGGCAAAAGCGCGAACGCTGGGCCAGAAAGCCGAAGCCGAGCCCCATGACAGCGCCCCCCACGGTGAGCATGCCGCGGTCGCCGTACAGTTCAATCCATTGCGCCATGCCCATGGCGACCCCCGATCCATATCAGTGATGACTGATATGGATGTTAGCGAGAACAAAAGCGCTCAGGCTTGATGCGCGTCAAGCGTCATGGGCTCAGACGGCCCAGCCCATCGCCTTGTGGACCCGCAGCGCGGCGGCGGCGCCCAGCCAGATGCTGATCAGGGTCAGCCAGGCGGTCAGAGCAAAGATGGAACCGCCGGTCATGCCGGCACCCACGGTGCAGCCGCCGGCCAGTACAGCACCAAAACCCATGAGGATGGCGCCAGTGAGGTAGTGCCCCAGCTTGTTCTCGGTCTTGAAGCCCTCAAACTTGAAATCTCCACCGACCAAGGCGCCCACCAAGGATCCGATAAAGGTGGCGGGCAACAGGCCGGCATCGAAGCCGAAGCCAGGCACGGAGGCGGAGGACAGCACACGCATGAGCCATTCGGCAGACGGGCCGCTGAAACTCAGGCTGGTGATGGCCACGGGCTCGAAGGATTGGCTGGCCACCGCCTGGGTGAAGCCCCAACCGGCAGCAATACACAGTCCGGTGACGACAGCGCCCAGGGCGAGCCAGAGACGGCCCTTGTGTTGTCGGTGGAAGAAATAGACGCCCGTGGCCAGCGCGGTCAGCGCGATGAGCGGCCCTCCCCAGGGGGCAGTGCCGGTGAGGGTCTGCAGATCGCGCGTGGGCCCACCATCGATTGGCCAGAGGTTGTAGAAAAACTGGCGGACAGGCGCCAGCCAGCCGGCCATGCTGGCCTGCACCGTCACGGCGAACACCAGGCCTGAGAGCAGGGCGCGCAGGTTGCCGTTGGCCGACAGGATGAGCAGGCGGCTGGCGCAGCCACGGGTGAGGATCATGCCGGCACCAAAGCACAAGCCGCCCAAAATGGCGCCAGAGAGACTGCCCGGGTTGGCGATGAAGCGCGACGTGCCCGGTTTGAGCGCACCGGTCAACGCCAGCATCTGCGTGCCGACCAAGGCAGCGCCGAGTGCCAGCCACCACACGCTGAAACGGTCCCCGGGGCGTCCGTCGCAACATTCGAGCACGGCGGCGCGGGCGCAAAAGCGGCTGCGCTGGGCCATGAAGCCAAACACGAGGCCAATCAGGGCGCCACCTGCGGCCAGCACGTGTGCGTCACCCCATGTTTCCAGAAGGCTTGCGAGATTCACCAGGCACTCCAATAATTCAGTGTTTTCTTATATGAACGCGCCCATTCCGCGCGAAAATCCAGCCTGCTATTTTCGCCGCTTTCGCGGTCAGACCTTTCCTTCGTACAGACATGGCCATTTCTCAAGAGCGCCGCACACTTTGCCTGTCCCTGATGGCCATGGGTGTCCTGCCTGTGCGGGCAGGCGCCCAGACACCGCCTGCCCTACTGCCTGCGGCCCGTTCCCTGCCCGACGAACTGGCACTTGCCTTGCGACAGGGGCTTGCATTGGTGGTGATGGTCAGCCTGGAAGGGTGCCCGTTCTGTCGGATTGCACGGCAGAGCCATCTGCTGCCTATGCACCGCGAGGGTGGGGTGATCGTGCAGGTGGACATGCGCAGTACCCAGATGGTGCGTGACTTCGACGGCCAAATCACCACGCACGATGCCCTGGTGCAGCGCTGGCGTGTGTCAATCGCGCCCACCTTGCTCTTTTTCGGGCCTGGCGGGCGCGAAGTGGCCGAGCGCATGGAAGGGGCTTATCAGCCCGATTTTTACGGCCCGTACCTGGACGAGCGGCTGGACAAAGCGCGCTTGGCCATTCGTCGCCAGAGCCGTGGTGTGTGAAGACTTCAGTCATCACTGATAAAGTAACAGGTTGATCCGTCTCATCTGTCTCTCCCGTGATACCCATCAAGATCGATTCCGCCTGGCAGGGGACTTCTGATTGCCGCAGCTGTGGCATCCGCGACATGGTGTTGTTTGCCGACCTGAACGAGCAGGACTTCAGTCAGATCCACACACCGATAGACGATCTGGTCTTTCCCGCTGACGTCATGCTTTATGCCGAGGGCGAGCAGGCGCTGGGCATCTTCACGCTGCGCAAAGGCATGGTCAAGCTGGTCCGCTCGACGGCCGACGGCCGTGAACGGATTGTGCGTGTCCTGCGTCCCGGAGATGTGATTGGCCTGGAAGCGCTGGCGACCGCGCACTACGACAGCGAAGCAGTGGCCATGGTGGAAACCAGCGTCTGTCGGATCCCTTTGTCCGTGCTGCACCACCTGTCGGCCAACTCGCCCAGATTGCATCTGCGGCTGATGCAAAAGTGGCAGCAGGCCCTCAAGGATGCGGACGACTGGCTCGCCGAGCTCAACTTTGGCACTGCCCGCCAGCGGGTGGCGGGGCTGGCGCTCAAGATGCGCGACACTGAGCAACCACAGTTCACCTCTTTTTTTGCGCGCGATGACATGGGTGCCATGCTGGACCTCAAGCTGGAGACGGTGAGCCGTGAAATCAGCGCGCTTGTCCGCGATGGACTGATCAAACCCCAGGACAAGACCGGGCGTCGCTACGTCATCGTCGATGCGCAACGCCTGATGGCCTTGTGAGGGGCTGTGGGCCGCTTCAGTGAAATCCCCAGTACTGGATGACGGCTGGTGACGCGCAGCCATGCAATTTTCGGATAAATTAGCGAACGGTTATATGTGTGACATACAAGGAGCAACCATGAAACAACTGACCATTGCCGCTGCACTGCTGGCCCTGACGGCCTCGCCTGCTTTTGCCAATCTGGACCTTGCCAAAAAGAATGCCTGCATGGCCTGCCATGCGGTAGACAAGAAAGTGGTGGGGCCGTCTTACCAGGATGTGGCCAAGAAATACGCAGGCAAGAGTGCCGATGAATTGGCCAAGAGCATCAAAGCTGGTGGTTCCGGCAAATGGGGGCCGGTGCCCATGCCGGCCCAGGCCGCGCTGAGCGATGCCGATGCCAAGACCCTGGCAGCCTGGATTCTTGGCGGCGCCAAATAATGGACGTTGTGGCCCGAGCGATGTGCGTGCATCAGGCCACATTCCGTTCCAGTCATTGGCGCCATGATCGACTTGAGGCGGTTTAAGTTCGGTGGCCGGAGGGTTTTCATGCGTAAAGCACTTTGCACGTTGGCATGGCTGGGCGCCATCACACTGGCGCAGGCACAGCCAGGCATCTTTCAGGGAGCGGATCTGGCCCTGGGGGCCAGGTTGATCGCCGAAAGCAAATGTGCCGAATGCCATGCCCGCAAGGTAGGTGGGGATGGCAGTGCCATTTACAGACCGCTGGAGCGCATCAATACGCCAGGTTTTCTGCGTGGCATGGTCGAGCAATGCAACACCGAACTGAATCTGGGCTTTTTCCCGGAAGAAGTCAATGCGGTGGCGGCTGTGCTCAACCGTGACCACTACAAGTTCAAGTGAATGACTTTGTGTCACTGATTTTTTGATACCCCCTAGGGGTATACCCTTGGCGAGGGATTTGTCACTGTCAAGCTGCGTTCAGATTCATCTTTTATCGTTTATATTCGAATCCGCGAATATAAAGATCGACAAATCAGGAGCTTGTGTGAAAGAAGACCACATCCCATCAGGAAGGGTGCTCAAGGCGCCAGAGAACTTCCTGTCGCAAGAAGGCATTCGCACCGTTTTTGCAGAAGGCAAGAAAGGGCGGCGCGATTTCATCCGCAATGCCTTCGCGGCCGCAGCGGCAGGTGCTGCCATGCCGATGGCCATGGGGCAGGGCAATCCGGTCCCCACCGAGGGGGGTGATCCCAACATCTTGAACCTGCCCGAGCATGCCACGGGACTGGGGCAGGGCGTGGCCTCTGACAACGGTTATGGCAAGCCGTCCAAATTTGAAACGAACGTGCAGCGTCGGCAAAGTCCGGGTCTCACGCAAACCACCCAGGCCTCGGTGTCGTTTGCACCCCTGCAGTCGCTGTTTGGCATTGTCACGCCCAGTGGATTGCACTTCGAGCGCCACCATCAGGGGTGGTGGGACATTGATCCCTCCAAACACCGCTTCATGGTCAATGGGATGGTCAAGAAACCCATGGTGTTCACCATGGACGAGATCATGCGCCTGCCTTCAGTATCACGTTTCCATTTCATCGAGTGCGGTGCCAACACCGCTGTCGACTGGGGCAATGTGGCCGTCCCTACCGTGCAGTACACGCATGGCATGGTCTCGTGCAGCGAGTTCACTGGCGTCCCCCTCATCACGTTGCTGGAACTGGCGGGTGCAGACCTCAAGAACGGCAAATTCGTGCTTGCCGAAGGTGGTGACGGTTCGTCCATGACTCGGACCATCCCGATGAGCCTGATCACTTCGGGCGAGGTGCTGGTGGCCTATGGCCAGAACGGCGAGATGTTGCGGCCCGAAAACGGCTATCCCCTGCGCCTGGTGGTACCGGGTGTGCAGGGTGTGAGCTGGGTCAAGTATTTGCGCCGTGTAGAGGTGGGGGACATGCCTTGGGCGGCCAAGGACGAGGCGATTCACTACATTGATCTGCAACCCGACGGGCTGCACCGCCAATACAGCAGCATCCAGGAATGCAAAAGCGTGGTCACCACCCCTTCGGGCGGTCAGGTGTTGCTCGACAAAGGCTTCTACAACATCACAGGTCTGGCCTGGTCAGGCAAGGGCAAGATCAAGCGCGTGGACGTGTCAGTAGATGGCGGTCGCAATTGGCGGCAGGCGAGGCTTGAGACGCCGGTGCTGTCCAAGTGCCTGACTCGTTTCAACCTCGACTGGGTGTGGGATGGCAAGCCCGCCATCATCCAAAGCCGTGCACAGGACGAAACCGGCTATGTGCAACCCACCTACAAACAACTGCGTGCCGTGCGTGGCACGCGCTCCATCTACCACAACAACGCGATCCAGTCGTGGCTGGTGCAGGAAAACGGCGAGGTGAAAAATGTCCAGCTTTCGTAAAGTCATCCTGACCACGGCTTTGCTGGCCATGGCCGGCATGGCCATGGCGCAAAGCGAGAAATACCCTGGCCTCGGACGGGTGGCTACACCCAAAGAGGTGGCCAAATGGGACATTGATGTGCGTCCTGATTTCAAGGGCTTGCCGGCCGGTTCCGGCTCGGTGGCCAAGGGGCAGGATGTGTGGGAGGGCAAGTGCGCGCACTGCCATGGCATTTTTGGCGAATCCAATGAGGTGTTCAGCCCGCTGGTCGGTGGCACAACGGCGGAAGACATCAAGACCGGGCGTGTGGCCAACCTCACCCGTCAAGACTTTCCCGGGCGCACCACGCTGATGAAGGTGGCCACGGTCTCGACCCTGTGGGACTACATCAACCGCGCCATGCCTTGGACCAACCCCAAGACCTTGAGCACGGAAGAGGTGTATGCGGTGACGGCTTTCCTGCTCAACCTTGGTGGGATCGTTCCTGATGATTTCACGCTGTCGGACAAAAACATTGCGGAGGTGCAAAAACGCATGCCCAACCGTAACGGCATGACCACCGCGCACGCCATGTGGCCCGGCAAGGAGTTTGGAGGCGCGTCCAGGCCCGATACCGCCAACACCATTTGCATGAAGGATTGCATGCCTGAGCCCAAGCTGGCCTCGGTTTTGCCGGAATTTGCGCGCAATGCCCATGGCAATCTGGCCGAGCAGAACCGGCTGGTGGGGCAGCAGCACGGTGCTGACACCACCCGTCCGGAGGGCAAGAACACCACGACGGCACCGCCAGCGTCTGCAGTGCCGGCACCCAAGGCCGACAACAGCGAAGCCAAGGCAGCGGTGGCACTGCTCAACAAATACAGTTGCACGGCCTGTCACGGCGTCGATAAAAAAGTCGTCGGACCGGGTTTCAACGAGATCGCCAAAAAACACCCAGGCAAAACGGACTACCTGGCTGGCAAGATCAAGGCCGGCGGTGCCGGTGTCTGGGGGCCGGTGCCCATGCCGCCGCAAAGCCTGCCCGAGGCCGATGCCAAGGCGATTGCCGCCTGGATTGCCAAAGGCGCCAGCAAATAATCACCGGTGCTGGACTCGTCCATGCCGAAGCTGTTCCAATCGCATCATTGACCGTAAAGGAGATTTCAGATGCAAACCCGTCGTGAGACACTCAAGCAAAGCGCTGTGGTCGCGGGTCTGCTGGCTTCGGCCGGCTTTCCCCAGTTCGCACAGGCCGCCTTCAACAAGACCGCCTTTGACGCCAAAACCGTGCAGGATGCCGTGAAGGCTGCCGGTGGCGGCGCCGTTGCCGAAAGCAAGGACGTGACCATCACCGGTCCGGACATTGCTGAAAACGGTGCCGTGGTGCCGCTGGGCGTGAGCACCAGCCTGTCCGGCGTCAAGCAACTGCTGATCCTGGTCGAGAAAAACCCATCCACACTGGTGGCCCTTTTCCATGTCAGCGACGCGGTGGATGCCAACTTCTCCACCCGCGCCAAGATGGGCCAATCCTCTGACGTTTACGCCGTGGCGATCATGGCCGACGGCAAGGCCTTATATGCCAAGAAGGAAGTGAAAGTGACGCTCGGCGGCTGCGGCGGCTGATCGTAGATTCCTTCCCGACCCGATTGATTGAAAGATTCAGGAGAAAAACATGGCAGATCCGATGCGTATCCGAGCCCAGGCTTCCGGCGACAAGGCCACTGTGCGCGTGCTCATGAGCCACGAAATGGAATCCGGTCAGCGCCGTGATGCGGCTGGCAAACTGGTGCCCGCCTGGCACATCACAGAAGTGACGGCCGCCCTCAACGGCAAACAGGTGCTGGCCGCTGAATGGGGCCCCGCTGTGTCCAAGAACCCATTCCTGCAGTTCGCCATCAAGGGCGCCAAGGCGGGCGACAAGGTGGCGATCACCTGGAAAGACAACAAGGGTGACTCGCGCACCGACGAAGCCACGGTGTCCTGATACCGTGTGTTTCGCCAGAGGGTGAAGTCAGCGGACCTCACCCTCTTCTTGTTTCAAAACAACATCGAGACAACCATGAAACGATCACACTTGCCCCTTTGGGCTGCTGCACTGATGCTGGCCTGTGCGCCCGCGCTGGCCCAAAAAACGGCCAGCCAGGGCATTGACGAGTACCGCGCCATGCTGCAGGACGGTAACCCGTCCGAGCTGTTTGAGGCCAAAGGCGAAGGCCTGTGGAAGCAAAAGCGTGGCCCCAAAAACGCTTCACTCGAAAAGTGCGATCTGGGCAAGGGGCCTGGCGTGGTCAAGGGCGCTTTTGTGGAGCTTCCGCGCTTTTTTGCCGATACGGGCCGGGTGCAGGACCTGGAGTCGCGCCTGCTGACCTGCATGGAGACCCTGCAAGGTTTCAGTGCGGCCGAAATTGCCAAAACCGGCTTTGGCAAGGGAGAGCAAAGCAACGTGACGGCGCTGGCCACCTGGATCGCTGCCGAGTCGAAAGACATGCGCTTCAACCTGCCTCAGAGCCACTCGCAGGAGAAGGTTTTTTATGAAGTCGGCAAGCGCCTGTTCTTCCAGCGCGGCGGTCCGCACGATTTTTCCTGCGCTTCCTGCCATGGTGAAGATGGCAAACGCATTCGCCTGCAGGACCTGCCCAACCTCACCAAGAATCCGGGTGACGGCATCGGCTTTGCAGCCTGGCCAGCCTACCGTGTCTCCAACGGCCAGATGTGGGGCATGCAGCAGCGGCTGAACGACTGCTACCGCCAGCAGCGTTTCCCTTATCCTGGCTTTGGCAGCGATGCCACGATTGCTTTGGGCGTGTACCTGGGTGTGAACAGCAAGGGCTCGGCTTCGATCGCCCCGGCCATCAAGCGTTGAGCGAGGAGATGCACATGAACAAGAAAACTGCATGGATGCTGTCCGCACTGGCAGCCGTGGTGTTGGCCGGCTGTGCCACCGGGCCCAGTGTGAGCGAACTCAATGATCTGGCGCGCCAGGTGGCCAAAGCCTCTTTCCGCGACGAGGGCATTGTCAAGGCCGACAAGGTCCTCAACACCGACGAAACCAATCGCTTGTGCAGCGAAGCCGATGTGGCTGGCAAGCCTCTGGACGAGGCGACGGCCAAACGCGTCGAAGAAATGAATTTCAAGACTATCCAGTGGCCTGCCGACGGCAAGTTTCTGGGCGACTGGAAGCTGGGTGAGGCGATTGCCCAGAGCGGACGTGGCTTGACGTTCACCGACAGTGCCAACGTGGTCAGTGGTGGCAACTGCTACAACTGCCACCAGATCAGCAAGGAAGAGATCTCATTTGGCACCATCGGCCCGAGCCTCTACAACTACGGCAAGATCCGTGGCGTAAGCAACCCGGACAGCCCGGAGTCCAAAGCCATCGTGGAATACACCTGGGGCAAGATCTGGAATTCCAAGGCCTACAACGCCTGCTCCAACATGCCGCGCGCCGGCCACATGGGCATCCTCACAGCCGAACAGGTCCGTCATGTGGTGGCACTGCTGTTGGACCCCAAGTCGCCTGTCAACCGGTGATCGAGTTCCACAACCCGGCTTGGCCGGGTTTTTTAGCCTTGTATATATCAGTCACGGGTAATTCATGAATCTTTCCAAACGCGAATTTCTCCAGGTCATTGGTGCTGGCTCCGTGGCGGGCATGGGGCTCAGTGCCTATGCCGAGGCCGATGCCGCTACGGCGGCCAACGGTCTCTACGACATTCCGAAATTCGGCCGGGTGTCCTTCTTGCACATGACCGATTGCCACGCGCAGCTCAAGCCCATCCATTTCCGAGAGCCGAGCATCAACCTCGGCATCGGTTCCATGAAAGGCAACCTGCCGCACCTGGTGGGTGAGCACCTGCTCAAGGTGGCCAAGGTTCGTCCCGGCACGGCCGAAGCGCATGCGCTGACTTACCTGGACTATGAAAAAGCGGCACGCCGCTATGGCAAGGTGGGCGGATTCGCGCACCTGGCCACCCTGATCAAGCGCATGAAGGCCAGCCGTCCGGGCGCGCTGCTGCTCGACGGTGGCGACACCTGGCAAGGCTCGGGCACCTGCCTGTGGACCAACGGCCAGGACATGGTCGATGCCTGCAAATTGCTGGGCGTGGACGTGATGACCGGCCACTGGGAGTTCACGCTGGGCATGGAGCGCGTCAAAGAGATCGTCGAAAAGGACTTTGCCGGCAAGGTCGACTTTGTGGCTCAGAACATCAAGACGACCGACTTTGGTGACCCGGTGTTCAAGCCCTATGTGATCCGCGAGATCAACGGCGTGCCATGCGCCATCATTGGCCAGGCCTTCCCCTACACGCCAATCGCCAACCCTCGTTACATGGTGGCCGACTGGGAATTCGGCATCCAGGACGAGAACATGCAGAAGATGGTCGACGAGGCCCGTGGCAAAGGCGCGCAGGTCGTGGTTGTCCTCAGCCACAACGGCATGGATGTGGACCTCAAGATGGCCAGCCGCGTCAGCGGCATCGACGCCATCATGGGCGGTCACACACACGACGGCATGCCAGTGGCGACGCTGGTGTCCAACAAGGGCGGCAAAACCATCGTGACCAACGCTGGCTCCAACGGCAAGTTCCTGGGTGTGCTCGACTTTGAAGTCAAGGACAAGAAGGTCACCGATTTCCGTTACAAGCTGCTGCCCGTGTTTGCCAACATGCTGCCGGCCGACAAAGAGATGGATGCGCTGATCACCAAAATCCGTGCTCCGTATGAAAAACAGCTCAATGAAGTGCTGGCCGTGAGCGAAGGCCTGCTGTATCGCCGTGGCAACTTCAACGGTACAGGCGACCAGTTGCTGGTCGATGCGCTGATGGACGTGCAGGGCGCCGACCTGGCGTTTTCGCCGGGCTTCCGCTGGGGCACCACGCTGCTGCCGGGCCAGGCCATCACGCGTGAATGGCTGCTGGACATGACGGCCACCACCTATTCCTACGCCACCGTGACCGAGATGACCGGCGAAACCATCAAGACGGTGCTCGAAGATGTCTGCGACAACCTGTTCAACCCCGATCCCTATTACCAGCAGGGCGGTGACATGGTGCGTGTCGGTGGCCTGAGCTACGCCTGTGATCCGACCGCCAAGATGGGCAGCCGCATCAGCGAGATGCGCCTGAAAGGCCAGTTGATCGAGGCCGGCAAGAAATACAAAGTTGCAGGATGGGCGCCAGTGGCCGAGGAGGCCCGCCACCAGGGCAACAAGCAGGTCTGGGAAGTGGTGGAGCAGTGGCTCAAGGCCCAGGGTGGCAAGATTGCACCGCGCAAGCTCAACGCTCCGAAGATCATGGGTGGCCTGCCCAACCCCGGTTACGTGGCTTGAGAGCCAGGGGGCGTTCATGCATCAACCCGCTTCACCTTTGCGTCGTCGTTTAATGGGAGCTTCCTTGCTGGGCCTGGCAGGCAGCAGCCTGTGGCCTGAAATGCAAAGCTTTGCCCAGCAGGCGCAAGACTTCGTCATGGGCCCGCCCATGTACGACATCGCGCCACAGCAGATTTCGAAACACGTCTGGATCATCTACTCGCCCGACGGTTTCCCGACGCCCGAGAACCGCGGGATGATGTCCAACGTGACTTTCGTGGTCACGCGCGCGGGCGTGGTTATCCTTGATTCGGGCAGTTCGCTGCAAATCGGGGAAATGGCCATCCGCATGATCCGCAAGGTCACCGACAAGCCTGTGGTGGCGGTCTTCAATTCGCACTTCCACGGTGACCACTGGCTTGGCAACCATGCCTTCGTCAACACCTATGGCAAGCAGCTGCCCATTTACGCGCTGGCGGCCACGCGCAAGACCATCGAAGGTTATGAAGGCAACGTCTGGCGCACCCTGATGGAAAAATGGACCAACCAGTCCACCAGCGGGACAGAGGTCGTAGCCCCCAACCGCACGGTGGAACACGGGCAGGTGCTCAATTTCGGCGATGTGAGTCTGCGTGTGCATTACTACGGCCGCGCCCACACAGACGCCGACATGTGTGTCGAAGTGGTGGAGGACAAGGTGACCCACATCGGTGACATCGCCATGGCCAATCGCATCGCCAACATCGATGACGGATCCTACAGCGGCACCTTCAAGTACTACGAGGCCTTGCAAAAGGCTGCCGGCGAGCAGCTTTGGACGCCGGGGCACGGCATGCCGGGCAAGGACATTCTGAAGACCTACGGCACCTTCCTGAAGGGCATCTGGGAGCCTTGTCTGCAGGCGGTCAAGGACGGCAAGACCGAGTCGGAAGCCCGAGCCATGGTGTTGCGTGATCCCCGGGTGGCCTCCCGAGCCAAGACCATGCAGGGTTTTGACAGCAACATCGGCAAGTACACCAGTCTGGCTTATCTGGAAGCAGAAAAAGAAGCGTTCTGAGGCGGCAGGCCACCTTCGAGCCGCTGGATCTGGCTATAGTGCCGGCCATGTTTCGACGTGATTTCCTGATGGCCGCATGGGCGGCCGCATCGCTGCCTGTTCTGGCCACCCCGACACGCATGGCCCGGCTGGTCATTGTGGGTGGTGCCGAAGACCGCTTGCAGGACCGCGTGATCCTTCGCAAGTTTCTCGAATACTCGGGTGGGCCAAGGGCCCGCATCAGGCTGATCACTGCGGCCAGTGGAGTGCCCGATGCGGTGGCCGAAAGTTACCGCAAGGCCTTTGGCGAACTCGGGGCGCAGGATTTCGAAGTGCTGCCGCTGAGCGATCGCCAAAGTGCTTTTGATCCTGTGGTGCAAGAGGACATCCTGCGTGCAGATGGGCTGTTCATGAGTGGCGGTGACCAGTCGCGGCTGATGGCTGCGATCTGGGAAACGCCGGTGCTGGGGGCCCTGCACCAGGCTTTCCACTTTCGGGGTTGCTGTATCGGCGGTACCAGTGCCGGCGCGGCCGTGATGTCGCGCCACATGATCTCGCAGGGGCGTGCCCTGCTGAGACCTCGCAAGGAAGCCATCGACACCGACATTGGTCTGGGCCTGCTGCCCTCGGCGGTGGTGGATCAGCATTTTTCTGAGCGCCGTCGGCTGGCCCGCCTGCTGTCGGCCTTGGCCGAAAGGCCGGATCTGCTGGGCGTGGGCATCGATGAGGACACGGCGCTGGTCGTCGAGCGTGGACAGGCCATCGAGGTCATCGGCAACGGTGTCGTGACACTGGTGGACCCGTCGCAGGTCCGTACCAATGTGGACTCGCTGGAAGCCGACGAGCAGATCGAGATGCTTGGTTTGCAGCTGCACACCCTGCCGGCGGGGCACCGCTATGCCGTTCACGGCTCCGCCACCCCGCGCCACTGGCCCGCCGGTCTGTTGCAGGCCTTGCAGCGTCTGGTCAAGCCAGGGCCGGTGCGCTGGTGAACATGCCGGCATGAGGGTTTTTCTCAAGATTGCATTCCGGATGCAGCGGCTCTAGCATGAAGCCCTGTTCAACCGCTTGTGGAGGCATGCATGAAAACCATTGCGCAAATCCTGGAAAGCAAGGCCCACGAAATCATCACCATTCGTCCCAGTGACTCGGTGCTGGTGGCTCTGGAGGTGCTGGCGGCCTACAACATCGGAGCCTTGCCCGTGGTTGAAAGCGGCAAGCTGGTGGGCATTTTTTCGGAGCGCGACTATGCCCGCAAGGTGGCCCTTAAAGGCTTGACGTCGGCCGTGACCGAAGTCAGCGACATCATGACTGGCAACGTGCACTGTGCCGACCTGCATCACTCGGTGATGGACTGCATGGCCCTGATGACCGACAAGCACATCCGGCACCTGCCTGTCATGGACAAGGACCAACTGGTCGGCATGCTGTCGATCGGGGATCTGGTCAAAACCATCATCGAAGACCAGCAATTCCAGATCCAGCAACTGGAGTCCTACATCAATCCCGCGCTTTCATTGCACTGAGCCGTGCCGGAGCCCTGCTCACAGGGGTTTGGGCATGGTCAGTCCGAATTGCTCGGCCCAAGGCTGCAGCATCGGCATGATGTTCGGGTACAGCGTCACACCTTGACAGCTGGCCTCGGCCTTCAGCTTGAGGCCGCGCTCACCTGGCAGGCGCACCGTGCTGCCGGTCTGAGCCGGCCGTGAAGCACGGCAACGCCGCGTGACCTCGTCCATCTGGGTTCGGAAGGCTTCCAGCCCGGCAAATGCCTGTGGATCAATCACTTGCAGAAACACAGTGGCGCCCCAGCCCTCAGGTGCATCGGCACGGCCATGACCGGCCAGACCCCCTGTGAGGGCCTCGACCATGCAGCTCAGCCCGTAGCCCTTGTGCCCTGAATCCATGCCGCCCAGCGGAAGAATGGTGCCTTTGGGTTCATTGAACAGCACGCCTGGATCCCGCCCGGGCTGACCGTGGCCGTCCATGACCCACGCCGCGGGCAGCAGGCCACCTTCCTTGTGCAACCGGTTCGTCAGGCCATTGGTGGTTGCCGATGTGGAGACATCCATCACCACCGGAAGACTGGAGGTGGGGAAACCCGCCGACATGGGGTTGGGTGTGAATACCGGGTCCAGCCCGCCGAAAGGCGCGATGCTGGCGGCGTTCGGGTCAGAACAATGCAACAGCAGCACCAGGCCCCGATCGGTGACGCGCTGGTGGTAAGCCGCCAAACAGGCAATGTGGTGGCTGCGCCGGATGACCACGGTACAGGTGCCCTGAGTCGCGGCGCGTGACGCGGCCAACTCGATGGCCTGCAGGACCAGCCACGGGCCAGGCAGGCGCTGACCATCCCAGGTGGTTGCTGCTGGGTGGTCTGACACCACCAACGGATTCCCGTCCTTGCGCATCTTGCCCGATGCCAGTTCGGCCAGATAAGGGCCGAGCAAGGCCAGGCCGTGGGTCGTATGCCCCAGCAGATCGCCTTCCAGCAAAACATCGGCAACCGCCTGCGACTTGTCCTGTGACAGACCGGCAGACACCAGAAGTTGATGGGCGAAGGAGATGAGGTCGGAGGTGGCGTATTGCATGGCCCCATCATAGGAAGCACAACTGCAAGTGCTGTCGCCGCGCGGACTCTCCATGTAAATGGCGCCCCCAGCAGGAATCGAACCTGCATCTAGCGCTTAGGAGGCGCTCGTTCTATCCATTGAACTATGGCGGCGGCTGTTGGATTGTAAGCCGCCGACTTACTTGCTCAGCATGCGCATCGCGTCTTCCAGCCCCTTGAGCGTGAGCGGGAACATCCGCTGACTCATGAGCTGCTGGATGATGGCAATGCTTTGGCGGTACTGCCACACGCCTTGTGGTTCCGGGTTGATCCAGGCGTATTTGGGGAAGGCGTGGGTCAGGCGCTGCAGCCATTCGGCACCCGCTTCCTCATTGTTGTATTCGACGCTGCCACCGGGCTGAAGGATCTCATAAGGACTCATGGTGGCGTCCCCGATGAAGATCAGCTTGTAGTCCTTGTTGTACTTGCGCAGGATGTCCCAGGTGGCGAACTTCTCGGCAAAGCGGCGCTTGTTGTTCTTCCACATGAAGTCATACACGCAGTTGTGGAAGTAGTAGTACTCCAGGTGCTTGAATTCGGCCTTCACGGCCGAGAACATTTCCTCGACGCGGGCGATGTGCTCGTCCATCGTGCCGCCCACATCCATGAGCAGCAGCACCTTGACGTTGTTGTGCCGCTCCGGGCGCATCAGGATGTCCAGATAGCCGGCATTGGCCGCGGTGGCGCGGATGGTGTCGGGCAGGTCCAGTTCCAGCTCGTGGCCCTCGCGCGCGAAGCGGCGCAGCCGGCGCAGTGCCACCTTGATGTTGCGCGTTCCCAGTTCCTGCGTGTCGTCGTAGTCGCGGTAGGCGCGCTGGTCCCAGACCTTGACCGCGCTCCTGTTGCCACCCTTGCCGCCAATCCGGATGCCCTGCGGGTTGTAGCCGCCGTTGCCAAAGGGCGAGGTGCCGCCGGTGCCGATCCACTTGTTGCCGCCCTCGTGGCGTTCCTTCTGTTCTTCGAGGCGCTTTTTCAGCGTCTCCATCAGCTCGTCCCAGCCCATCTTCTCGATGGCAGCCTTCTGCTCCGGTGTGAGTTCCTTTTGCAGGATCTTTTCCAACCACTCGAGCGGCACTTCCTTGGTGAAGTCGGTCAGCATCTCCACGCCCTTGAAATAGGCGCCGAAGGCCTTGTCGAACTTGTCGAAGTGCTTCTCGTCCTTGACCAGCACCGTGCGGGACAGGTGGTAGAAGTCGTCCATGCTGCAGGCATCCGACGCCGGGCCGACCACATTGGCTTGCAGCGCTTCGAGCAGCGTGAGGTACTCGCGCACCGACACAGGAACTTTGGCTGCGCGCAGGGTATAGAAGAAGTCGATCAGCATGCGGGCACCTCAAGTCCTGGTCCGCGCGAGCTGGTGATCCAGATGCGCTTTCACATTGGGCCATTCGCTGGCGATGATGCTGTAGACACAGGTGTCGCGCAGCGCACCGACAGCCAGGGGATGCGTATTGATTTGGTGGCTGCGCAGCACACCGTCAAGCTTGGCCCCCAGGCGCTCAATGGCGCGACGGCTTTGATGGTTGAAGAAATGCGTGCGGAATTCGACGGCGATGCAGTTCAGTTTTTCGAAGGCATGGGCCAGCAACAGGCGTTTGGCTTCGGTGTTGAGCGGGGTACGCTGTACGCTTTGACGGTACCAGGTCGAGCCGATTTCGACGCGGCGATGGGCCACGTCGATGTTCATGTAGGTGGTCATGCCCACGGCCTGGCCACTGACCGGGTCGATCACGGCAAAGGGGCACATGCTGCCATTGGCCTGCAGGTCCAGCCGCCGGGCGATTTCGGCCTGCATGGCTTCAGGGCGTGGAATCGCGGTGTACCAGTGGTTCCAGAGTTCACCGTCTCGCACCGCCAGCACCAGATCATCGTGGTGCGAGGTGTTCAGGGGCACCAGGTGGACATGCCGACCTTTGAGTGTGACGGGCGGGACAAAGCCGCTCATGCAGCGTCCTTTTGTCTGGACCGCCAGGCACGCGCCAGCTGCAGGCCGCCACCACCACCCAGGCCAACCAGGGCGATCGCCCCGATGCTGGCGCCGTTGTAGCCTTCGCTGAAGATGTCCCAACCCAGAAATTGGCTGATCCAGTAACCGGCCAGGGCGCCTCCAATGAAGCCCACGGCATCGGAGAGCCCTTCGACGAGCAGTTTTTTGGCTTCGGACATGGGGTGCTCAGCGGTTGCGCTGGTTCATGAAGACCAGCTTTTCAAACAGAGTCACGTCCTGCTCGTTCTTGAGCAAAGCGCCCACCAGCGGCGGCACCGAGACTTTCTGGTCGGCGCTTTGCAGCGCTTCGAGCGGAATATCCTCGGCCACCAGCAGTTTGAGCCAGTCCAGCAGCTCGCTGGTCGAGGGCTTTTTCTTGAGGCCCGGCAGATTGCGCACGTCAAAAAACGTCTTGAGCGCCACAGCCAGCAGATCCTTTTTGAGCGTCGGGAAATGCACGTTCACGATCTGCGTCATCGTGTCGGCATCCGGGAACTTGATGTAGTGGAAGAAGCAGCGACGCAGGAAGGCGTCGGGCAGCTCTTTTTCGTTGTTGGAGGTGATGAACACCAGCGGACGGGTCTTGGCCTTGATCAGCTGGCGCGTCTCGTAGCAGTAAAACTCCATGCGGTCGAGTTCGCGCAGCAGGTCGTTGGGGAACTCGATGTCGGCCTTGTCGATCTCGTCAATCAGGATGGCCACCGGCGTTTCGGAGGTGAAGGCTTGCCACAGCACGCCCTTGACGATGTAGTTCTCGCTGTCCTTGCCGCGGTCGTCGCCGAGCTGGCGGTCGCGCAGACGGCTCACGGCATCGTATTCATACAGGCCTTGCTGGGCTTTGGTGGTGGACTTGATGTGCCACTGCAAGAGGGGCAGGTTCAGGGCCTGGGCCACCTCTTCGGCCAGCATGGTTTTGCCGGTGCCGGGCTCACCCTTGACCAGCAGCGGGCGCTTGAGGGTGATGGCCGCGTTGACCGCCAGCATCAGGTCTTGCGTGGCAACGTAATTCTCGGAACCGGTGAACTTCATGCGAACCTTTACTGCAAAAGAGCTTGTCAGGATTATGCGGGGCAGACCGATATAATGGTCCGTTGATTTTTATCAATCTCTCTGGATTGTCCAAGCAAAATGAACAAGCTGCTGACCTCTATCATCACCCTGGCTGTCTCTTGTGTGACGGCTTTTTCCGTCCAGGCCCAGGAAGTCAAGGGTGACGCCAAGGCCGCCGAGCAGAAGATCGCCATGTGCATCGGTTGTCACGGCATCGCCGGCTACCAGGCCAGCTTCCCCGAGGTGTACAAGGTGCCCATGATCTCGGGCCAGAATGCCAAGTACATCGTGGCTGCGCTCAATGCCTACAAAAAAGGCGAGCGCAAGCACCCCACCATGCGCGGCATTTCCGACAGCCTGAGCGATCAGGACATCGCCGATCTGGCCGCCTACTACGAACAGCATGGCAAGACCGACGCCGCTGCACCGGTTGTGGCTGCTGCCGATGCCAAGGTGGATGCCCTGCTCAAGAAGGGTGCCTGTGTGTCCTGTCACGGCGACAACTTCAGCAAGCCGGTGGACCCCAGCTATCCCAAGATTGCGGGCCAGCACAAGGACTACCTTTTTGTGGCCCTCAAGTCCTACAAAGTGGAAAACCAGGGCACCTGGGGCCGCAGCAACGGCGTGATGGGAGGCATTGCCAAGCAATTCTCGAATGCCGAACTCAAAGCCCTGTCCAATTACATCGGCAGCCAGCCTGGCGAAATGAAGACCATTCCCCAGTCCAAGTTCCGCTGATCGCCTGCCGCGATTCCAGCGAAAAGGCCCGCTCTGCGGGCCTTTTGCTATTGGTGGGCTGTGTTTCAGTCCCGTGTGGCGTGGCGCTGCACACAGTCGATGTAGGCCTGTCCATCAGGCATGCGGCCTGAGCGCTGGCTCTCATAGACCATGCGGCCCAGGCACTCCATGGTCTGGTGGTGGGCATCGTGCAGCGAGTTGAGCCTGTGCGTGAGCAACTCCACCGCTTGGCGGATGCCCCGCGGTTGGTCGATGCTGCACTGCTCGCTGATCGACAGGTGCATGGACAGGTGCAGGAAAGGGTTTTCGGCGTTCGGGTCGGTCTGGGCCATGTCGCGCAGGGCCGCGTCCACGTCCGACAGGGTGGCGTGGTATTCGGGGTGTTCGTCAATCCACTGGCTGACCAGCAGCTCCATGGGTTCGAGCGGGGTGCCCGAGCGGGCTTTGGCATAGACGCCGCAGAAAAAGCGACGCACATCGGCCTGGGACGGTTGGATCAGCATGCGTCGATTGTCGCCCACGGACACGAGGGGGCGGCAAGAGGCGTCAGAATCGGGCCGCCCCGACGTCTGCATGCAAGATAATGCATCATTGATTTCTTTCATGCATTTCACGACAGGAGACCTTCCATGACCCAAGCCTTCATCTGCGACGCGATCCGCACACCTTTTGGCCGCTACGGCGGCGCGCTCAGTTCGGTGCGCACCGACGACCTGGGGGCTGTGCCACTGCGCGCCCTGATGGCCCGCAACCCGAACGTGGACTGGGCCGCCGTGACCGATGTGCGGTATGGCTGCGCCAACCAGGCCGGCGAGGACAACCGCAACGTGGCCCACAAGAGCAGCCTGCTGGCCGGTTTGCACATCGACGTGCCCGGCGCCACCATCAACCGCCTGTGTGGCTCCGGCCTGGACGCCGTG
>CAXRGK010000022.1:0-3854 GCA_964230145.1 Burkholderiaceae bacterium
CAAGGGCCAGATCGAAGGCGCCTACATCCAGGGCATGGGCTGGCTGACCATGGAAGAGTGCATCTGGGACAAGAAGGGCAAGCTGCTCACCCACGGCCCGTCGACCTACAAGATCCCGGTGGCCGGTGATGTGCCCGAACACTTCAACGTGAGCCTGTTCGACAACCAGAACCTCAAGCCCACACCCTTCAACAGCAAGGCGACCGGCGAGCCGCCGCTGATGCTGGGCCTGTCGGCTTTCTTTGCGCTCAAGGACGCGGTGGCGGCCAGTGCCGGCCACAAGGCGGTCGTGCGCATGGACGCCCCAGCCACGCCCGAGCGCATCCTGCTGGCCTGTGAAAAGGCCAAGGCCGATGCGGCCCGGGCCTGATCTGACAGCGCTCAATGAACAACCGGCCCTTCAGGGCCGGTTTTCTTTTCCCTGCAGGCAAGGCGTACGAAGGCACTAAAATTGATCATTGTTCATCCTTCTGAACCAGTTCCGTCTTGAAATCTCTCAGTCAGCCCCTTCCGCAACACATTGCCATCATCATGGATGGCAACCGTCGCTGGGCGAAAAACCGTTTTATGCCGACAGCCTTGGGGCATGCCGCCGGTGCCAAACGGGTACGCGAGATCGTCAAGGCCTGTGCCGAGGCCGGTGTGCCTTATCTGAGTCTGTTTGCGTTCAGCACTGAAAACTGGAAACGTCCCGAAGAAGAGGTCAGCAGCCTGATGGGGCTGTTCATGTCCTACCTCGAAAAGGAAGTGGCCAGCATGAACGACAACGGCGTGCGCCTGCGTGTGCTGGGTGACATCGGCCGCTTCTCCGAGCCGCTGCAGGCGCTGATTCGGCAGGCCGAAACCCAGACGGTGAACAACACGCGCATCACCTTGCTGGTCTGTGCCAATTACGGTGGTCGCTGGGACATGCTGAGTGCTGTGCGTGCCTGGCAGGCAGCCCACCCGGGGCAGTCATTGCAGGACATGACCGAAGAAAACCTGTCGCCCTACCTGAGCACCGCAGAAGCCCCCGAGGTGGATCTGCTCATCCGAACGGGCGGCGAATCGCGCATCAGCAACTTCCTGCTCTGGCAGGCCGCGTATGCCGAACTCTTTTTCACCGACGACCTGTGGCCGGACTTCAAGCCCGAGCGACTGCGTGAGGCGCTGAACTGGTTTGCGGGTCGGGACCGCCGTTTTGGCTCGTCTGCACCGCTCTGAATTCCCGGAGACTCCTTCCATGCGAAAAGGCATCATCCTCGCCGGCGGCTCCGGCACGCGGCTGTACCCGGTCACGCAGGCCGTGAGCAAACAGCTCATGCCGGTCTACGACAAGCCGATGGTCTATTACCCTTTGACCACGCTGATGCTTTCAGGCATCCGCGATGTGCTGCTGATCAGCACGCCGCAGGACACCCCGCGCTTTGCCGAACTGCTGGGCGACGGCAGCCAGTGGGGCATGAACATCCAGTACGCGGTGCAGCCCAGTCCGGACGGGCTGGCGCAGGCCTTCATCATCGGCAAGGACTTTGTAGGCAACGATCCCAGTGCCCTGGTGCTCGGTGACAACATCTTTTACGGTCACGACCTGGTCAAGCTGCTGGCCAGCGCCGATGCGCGCACCTCTGGCGCCAGCGTGTTCGCCTACCATGTGCACGACCCCGAGCGCTACGGTGTGGTCGAGTTCGACGCGCAGCATCGCGCCATCAGCATCGAAGAAAAGCCCAAGGTGCCCAAGTCCAACTATGCGGTGACCGGCCTGTATTTCTACGACCAGCAGGTGTGCGACATCGCCGCCGACATCCGGCCCTCGGCCCGTGGTGAACTCGAAATCACCGACGTGAACAAACGCTACCTGGAGATGGGCCAGCTCCACGTCGAGATCATGGGGCGCGGCTACGCCTGGCTGGACACGGGCACCCAC
Organism: Burkholderiaceae bacterium; assembly: GCA_964230145.1. GTDB lineage: Bacteria > Pseudomonadota > Gammaproteobacteria > Burkholderiales > Burkholderiaceae_C > Limnohabitans_A. Next base: position 1,907 of record CAXRGK010000022.1, read on the forward strand.
GACAGCCTGCATGAAGCGGCCGGATTCATTGCCACGCTGCAAAAGCGTCAGGGCCTGATGGTGGCCTGCCCCGAAGAAATCGCCTTCGCCCAGAAGTGGATCGACGCCGCAGCCATCGAGCGCCTGGCGCAGCCGCTGGCCAAGAACGGCTACGGCCAGTACCTGCTGAATTTGCTGAAGTAAGCATGCCCTACACCGTCACCCCCACCGGCATTCCCGACGTTCTGGTCCTCGAACCCAAGGTGTTTGGCGATGCCCGTGGTTTTTTCTTCGAGTCCTTCAACGCCCGCGACTTCGCGCAGGCCACCGGCCTGAACGTCGAATTTGTGCAGGACAACCACAGCAAATCGGCGCGTGGTGTGCTGCGGGGCCTGCACTACCAGATCCAGCATGCACAGGGCAAGCTCGTGCGGGTGGTGCAGGGCGAGGTGTTTGATGTGGCAGTGGACCTGCGCCGCGCATCGCCCACCTTCGGCCGCTGGGTGGGTGAGCGGCTGAGCGCCGACAACAAAAAGCAGCTTTGGGTGCCCCCGGGTTTTGCGCACGGCTTTGTGGTGCTCAGCGAAAGCGCCGAATTCCTCTACAAGACCACCGATTACTGGTACCCCGAGCACGAGCGCAGTCTGCTGTGGAACGATCCGGCCATCGGCATCGACTGGCCCCTGGAGGGTCAGCCTTTGCTTGCAGCCAAGGATGCCGCAGCGGCCTTGTTGCGGGATGCGGAGGTCTTTACCGACTGATCCGGCAGCACATTGAACAAGCCCGGTTGCTGCAGACACTGGGCGACTTCGTTGTCGCTGACCTGCGGAAAATTTTCGTAAAACTGGCCTACCGCCTGGAACAAGGGCGGTACCGATAGGCAGACGGTTTCATCGACCAAGGGCTGAACCTGGGCCAGCGCCTCGGGCGACGCCACGGGTGTGGCACACACCAGACGCGCGGGTTTGCTGCGCCGTATGGCCGTCAGCGCTGCGGCCATGGTGGCGCCAGTGGCCAGACCATCGTCAACCACGATGACCACCCTGTCGGCGATGGTTGCCGGCGGGCGCAAGGGGCTGTAGTGCCGACGCCGCTGTCGCAGCACCTCCAGCTGCCGGTTCTTCTCTGCGGTGATCCAGGTGGGTGTGGCGCCCACCGATGCCGCATGGGGTGCGAGTGATGCGTGACCACTCTCATCGATGGCACCAATCGCCAGTTCCGGCTGGAACGGTGCGCAGAGCTTGTGCACCAGCACCACATCCAGCTCCCCTGCCAATTGCTGGGCCAGCACCACGCCCATTGGCACTGCACCCCGTGGGATCGCCAGAATCAGCGGTGACTGGCCACGGTAGCGCAGCAATCTCTCGGCCAGCAACTGGGCGGCCTGCAATCGGTCCTTGAACATCGGATCTCCTTGTGTCGAAAACCCATTGTGCGAACCCTTGGCCGCAGCCGTCGGTGGCCTGAACCATGAAAAAAACCGCAACCCGTGAGGGGTGCGGCCTGTTGTGTGCGGTGCAGAACGGATGACAGTCCGGCCGCTGCACGCAGTGCTGCAGGTTTATCCGTTTTTGGTCTGCGTTCACATTGGCTGCGCCAATATGAAATTCGCCCAAAAACCGAGACCTTGCTTGCGCAAGGTGGGCTTACAGCCCTGCCGCGGCACGCAGCGCAGCTGCCTTGTCGGTTTTGTCCCAGGTGAACTCGGGCTCGTCGCGGCCAAAGTGGCCGTAGGCCGCGGTCTTGCTGTAGATCGGGCGCAGCAGGTCCAGCATCTGGATGATGCCTTTCGGACGCAGGTCGAAGTGCTCTGCCACCAGCGCGGAGAGCTTCTCGTCAGACACTTTGCCAGTGCCCAGGGTGTTGACGGTGATGTTCATCGGGCGGGCCACGCCAATGGCGTAGGCCACCTGGATCTGGCACTTCTCGGCCAGGCCTGCGGCCACGATGTTCTTGGCCACGTAGCGGC
>CAXRGK010000023.1:0-2628 GCA_964230145.1 Burkholderiaceae bacterium
AGACCCAGCACGGCGGTGCCGTTGGTGATCACGGCCACCAGGGTGCCGCGGCTGGTGTAGTCGTAGGCCTTGCTGGGGTCGGCAGCAATGTCCAGGCAGGGGTAGGCCACGCCGGGGGACTAAGCCAGCGACAGGTCGCGCTGGTTGGACATGGGCTTGGTCGGATTGACTGAAATCTTGCCGCGCGTGGGCAGGCGGTGGTAGTCACGGGCTGCGTCGCGCAGGGCTTCTTCTGCAGGGGAAAGTTTCTGGCTCATTCGGTTGTCTCTTTTCAGGGGGACGTGACGGTGGACACAAGCAACAGCGTAACCCATTTGATTCGTCAAACGGGTGTGGATTACCACCATAAAAAGCAAAAGGCCAGGCACTGGCCTGGCCTTTTTCTGCAGGAGGCAGCCCCTGCTGCCGAACCTTTCGCGAGCAGGGGCTCGCTCCTGCACAGGCATCGAAAGCTTCAGTGCGCTTCGGCCTGCTTGGCGGCTTCGATGGCGTCGCGGTTGTCGCCGCTGGCACCATTGAAGAACAGGTTCAGGATCACGGCGCTCAGCGAAGCGAGCAGGATGCCCGACTCGATCAGCGGGTGCAGCCCGTGCGGGAACCACTGCAGGTAGCGCGGAGCAATCAGCGGGATCATGCCGATGCCGATCGACACGGCCACGATGAAGAGGTTGTTGCGGTTGTTCTTGTAGTCGACAGAGCCCAGGATGCGGATGCCGGTGGCCGCCACCATGCCGAACATCACCAGGCCGGCGCCGCCCAGCACGAAGGTGGGCAGCGACTCGACCAGCGCCGCCATTTTGGGCAGCAGGCCCAGCAGCAACAGGATCACGCCGGCGGCCACGCAAACAAAGCGGCTCTTGACACCGGTCACGCCCACCAAGCCGACGTTCTGCGAGAAGCTGGTGTAAGGGAAGGTGTTGAAGATGCCACCGATCAGCGTACCCAGACCGTCCACGCGCAGGCCAGCCGAGAGCTGTTTCTGGTCGATCTTCTTGCCGGTCAGGTCCGACAGGGCCAGGAACATGCCGGTCGACTCGATCATCACCACGATCATCACCAGCGTCATGGTCAGGATCAGGATCGGATCGAAAACCGGTTTGGCGATCTCGAAGGGCAGCACCAGGTCGAACCAGTTGGCCTTGGCCACCTTGTCGAAGTTCATGTAGCCCATGGCTGTGGCGATGACGGCAGCCACCACGATGCCCAGCAGCACCGAGATGTTGGCGATGAAGCCGCGGGCGTATTTGGCGATCAGCATGATCGACAGCAGCGATACGGCCGCGATGGCGATGTGCGGCAATTGCGCGTACTTGGGGTTGGGCACGGTGCCCACCAGGCTCAGACCGGCCGGCATGGGCGGCACGGTGGCGGCCGCTGCGCTGGCGCCGGCTGCAGGTTGCACCGCCGCGCCAGCCAGCGCCTTGACCGTGGCCAGCCACTGCGCGTGCTCGGGGTTCACGATCTGGGGGGCGGTGGGGCCGACGGGCACACCGAAGATCCAGTTGATGCCCACACGCATCAGGCTGATGCCGATGACGGCGATGATGGTGCCGGTGACCACGGGCGGGAAAAAGCGCAGCATGCGGCTGACCACTGGCGCCAGCAATATCGAGATGAGGCCCGCGCCGATGATGGCGCCAAAGATCAATCCGGCGCCCTCCACGCCGGGCGTGGCGTTGGCCATGGCCACCATGGGCGCCACGGCGGCAAAGGTCACGCCCATCATGACCGGCAGCTTGATGCCGAACCACTGGGTGGCACCAAAGGCCTGGATCAGGGTGACCAGGCCGCAGCAAAACAGATCGGCCTGGATCAGCATCGTGACCTGCTCGGGGCTGAGCTTGAGGGCGCGGCCGATGATCAAGGGCACGGCCACCGCGCCTGCATACATCACCAGCACGTGCTGAAGGCCCAGTGCGGTGAGCTTGCCGGTGGGCAGGCGCTCGTCAACAGGGTGGACAGTTGAACTCATGGAGGAGACTCCTGGAAATAGACGGTTGGGAGGATCCCAAAGCGGCTAGAACAGCTGCCACTTTGTGTTCTGAACTGTATACAAAATTCCATGCAAACCGATGAGGGCAAACCCTCACGGGGCAGAAACAGCAAGGGCCGGCGTAGTCGGCCCCGGTTCAGGAGGAGGTGTCGTGTCAGTGCCCCTTGGCTGGGGACTCCAGATTGGCCACGGCTGCGTCGACGGCGGCCGAGCCGATCGTGGTGCCATGCGGCGCCTCATGCCCGGTAGCCGGGAACAGGCGGCGAATCACCACAAAGAACACCGGCACCAGAAACACCGCCAGCACCGTGGCTGTGACCATGCCACCCATCACCCCCGTGCCAATCGCCCGCTGGCTGGCCGAACCGGCCCCGCTGGCAATGGCCAGGGGCAGCACGCCCAGGATGAAGGCGAACGAGGTCATGATGATGGGGCGGAAACGCAGGTGGCAGGCCTGCAGGGTCGCTTCGATCAGCCCCTTGCCCTCGGCCTGAAGGTCCTTGGCGAACTCGATGATCAGGATCGCGTTCTTGGCCGACAGGCCGATGATGGTGATCAGGCCGACCTTGAAGTACACGTCGTTGGGCATGCCGCGCAGCCACACGCCCGCCAGCGAGCCCACCACGCCCAGCGGC
>CAXRGK010000024.1:0-4768 GCA_964230145.1 Burkholderiaceae bacterium
CGGCTTCCCCGGTGGCATTTACGAAACCAACTTCCGTGACCTGCAAGCCAAGCATCCTGGCCGCGCGCTTGAGAAGGCCGTCAAGGGCATGCTGCCCAAGGGTCCTCTGGGCTACGCCATGATCAAGAAGCTGAAGGTGTATGGGGGCGGCGAGCACCCGCACACCGCCCAGCAGCCCAAGGCTCTGGAAATCTAAGGAGCGGACACATGATTGGTGAATGGAACAATGGCACCGGCCGTCGCAAATCGAGCGTCGCCCGCGTGTTTCTGAAAAAAGGCTCCGGCAAGATCACGGTGAATGGCAAGGACATCACGGCCTACTTCGGTCGCGAAACCTCCATCATGATCGCCAAGCAACCTCTGGCACTGACCAACAACCTCGAAGCTTTCGATATCCAGGTCAACGTGCACGGTGGTGGTGAATCCGGCCAGGCCGGTGCCACCCGCCATGGCATCACCCGCGCCCTGATTGATTACGACGCTGCACTCAAGCCCGCGCTGAGCGCAGCAGGCTTCGTGACCCGTGACGCCCGCGAAGTCGAGCGTAAGAAGGTCGGTCTGCACTCCGCCCGTCGTCGCAAGCAGTTCTCCAAGCGTTAATCGCTTTCCTGCTTTGCCCAAAAGCCGCAACGGTTCGCTGTTGCGGCTTTTTTATTGCCGCATACCCCCAAAGCCAGTGGAGGTACTGCTTTGGGAGGAGCGTCAATAACCCAGTGCGACGCTATACTATTTGCCAGTTACCGGAGATTCCCCATGAGCGCAGTTGCTGAAAACATCCAGACCGAAATGCCCGCCCCGATCCTGTTCACCGACAGCGCGGCGGCCAAGGTGGCGGACCTGATTGCCGAAGAAGGCAACCCGGATCTGAAGTTGCGCGTGTTCGTGCAGGGTGGTGGCTGCTCCGGCTTCCAGTACGGCTTCACCTTTGACGAGATCGTCAACGATGATGACACCACCATGACCAAGAACGGCGTGTCCCTGCTGATTGACGCCATGAGCTACCAATACCTGGTGGGGGCCGAAATCGACTACAAGGAAGACCTGCAAGGTGCCCAGTTCGTGATCAAGAACCCGAACGCCACGACCACCTGCGGTTGCGGCTCGTCCTTCTCGGTCTGAGGCCGATTGCAGCCAAGCCCGCAAACCGCTCAGCGGGGGTAGATTGCCCCCAGCACACGGGCGCCTCTGGCGCCCGTGACGCTTGGCAGGCTGGCCGGCTCACGGCGCACGCACTTGTGCGCCAGCCAGGCAAATGCCGCCGCCTCGACTTGCAGGGGCGGCAAGCCGCGTTCCTCACTGCTCACCACCTTTTGCCCAGACAGCCCGCGCTGCAACTGGCGCACCAATTCCAGGTTGAGCGCTCCGCCACCGCACACGATCAGTTCCCTTGCCCCTGCCGCATGCTGCAGCACATCACGAATGCAGGCCTGCGCAGTGAATGCGGTCAGTGTGGCCTGAATGTCCTGAGGGCGCGTGTTCTCTGGCAAACCACCGAGTTTTGAGGAGAGCCAGGCAGGATTGAACAGGTCACGCCCGGTGCTTTTGGGTGGTGGCTGTTGCAGATAGTCTTCCTGCAGCAAGCGCGCAAGCAGGGGCTGCAGCACTTGTCCAGAGGCGGCCCATGCGCCGTCCCGGTCAAAGGCTTGACCTGTGTGCAGACGACACCAATGGTCCATGAGGGCGTTGCCCGGGCCGCAGTCCCAGCCGCGCACATCCCCTGTGGGTGTCAGCACGCTCAGATTGGAAATGCCACCGATGTTGAGGACGGCCACGGTGGCGTCTGCTCGGCCGAAAACCCCATGGTGAAACGCCGGAACCAAAGGAGCGCCCTGGCCGCCAGCTGCCAGATCGCGTGTGCGGAAGTCAGCCACCACATCGATGCCACAGAGCTCGGCCAGCAAAGCCGGATTGTTCAGTTGCAATGTGTAGCCCGTGCCGTCGTGCAAGAGTGGCTGGTGACGCACGGTTTGGCCGTGGGCGCCAATCGCGGTGATGCCGGAGGCCGCTGTGCCTGTGTCGGCCAGCAACTGTGCCACGACGGCCGCATAGGTGCGGGCCAGGCCGTTGGCTGCCAGCGAAGCCTGGTGCAACTCGTCTGGACCGCTTTGGTTCAGGCAGAGCAGTGAGGCTTGCAGCCCGCTCTCGAAAGGGGTGGACGCATGGGCCATCACATGCACCTGACCCGTGGCATCAATGGCCACCAGCACCCCGTCCACACCATCCAGAGAGGTGCCCGACATCAGTCCGATGTAGAGCGCTGGGGCCATCATGAAGACCAACGGGCCACAAAGGCCGAGATCACTGCTCGTTGCCGTCCCGCATCTGGCCAGCCGCGGCCAGCTGCAGGCGCGCGGCATCGGCTTGACGCACAAAAGCCGAGCGAGCCGCCGGGCTGATGGGGGTACTCTGGGCCTGCTGGATGATGCGCTGCGGATCGGTGTAGACACCATTGACGCGGAACTCGAAGTGCAGATGCGGACCTGTAGACCAGCCGGTGGAACCCACGGCGCCAATCACCTGGCCTTGTGTCACGCTCTGACCCTTGCGGACCTGGATGCGGCTCAAGTGGGCGTAGACCGTGCTGTGGTTGTTGGCATGGCGCACGATGACCGTGTTGCCGTAGCCACCCTGCACGCCCGCGAATTCGACCACGCCATCCCCGACGGTGTAGGTGGGGGTGCCGCTCGGTGCGGCATAGTCGACGCCCTTGTGCACCTGCATGGTCTGAAAAATGGGGTGCAGGCGCATGCCCATACCGCTGGTCTTGCGCGAATAAGCGACCGGTGCCGCCAGGTAGGCGCGGCGCAGGCTCTTGCCATCCAGGCTGTAGTAGCTGCCTTTTTGGCCAGGCTCCTGGAACCACACGGCCTGGTAGGTCTTGTCGCCGTTGACGAATTCGGCGCTCAGCACCTTGCCGGTGCGCAGGGGCTCCCCATCGGCTTCCAGAACCTCGTAAACCACGCCGAAACGGGCGCCCTTGCGCAAGGTGCGGTGAAAGTCGATCTGGCTGGAGAAGATATCGGTCAGCTGGTTGATGACGGTGTCGGGCAGGCGGGCCTCGTCGGAGGCGGCATACAAGGAACTGGAAACAGTGCCACCGGACACACGGATGCTGGCAGTCATCGGCACGGTCTCGATGCGTGCCGTCAGACCGTTTTCTCCGCGTTCCAGCACCAGGCGCTGGAACTGGGTGTCGGTGTCGCTGCGCAGCCAGCGCACGGTCAGTTGGGTGAGTTGCTGCTGGTCGGTGGTTTCGGCAGAAACAGACCTGCCGGCGCGGCTGAGCGCATCCCGCACCAAGGGCTGCGTGCGCATGAAGCGTGCAGCATCCGGATCCACCACGCCCAAGCGGCGCAGCAGGCTTTCGGGGGAGTCCGATGCGCGCGTCGTGTCGCTGCGCAACAGCTTCAGGTCGTGCAGGTCAAGGGCTTCGGCCTGGCGGGTCAGCGAAGGCACCGACACGGATTCGGTGTAATTGCTGATGGGCAGTTCGGCGGGATCGGGCCCCAGAGAGGCCACGGCAAAAGCACCGCCAGCCACAGCGAGCAGGCCGCCGCCAACGGAGGCCGTGATCTTGCGAGGATGACGGGCCAGGAAGGCCGCCACTGGCTTGAGTCGGGTGGCCACCGGGTGCGGACCATCGAGCCAGTCGAGGGCCTGTTGCACACCCAGCAAGACCTGACCGATGCCTCGGGCCAGGCTGTGCACAGTACGCGTCAGTCCACGACCCAACAGGCCTTTGAAGGATTGGAGCAAATTCATCAAATCGGACAATCAAACCGCCTGAAATCATCAGGCGGCGGGAGATTCGGGAGGCGCCACTAAAATGGGCAACCTGTAAATCCAGTCGATTTTACCGTTACCCCGGTTACGGAATCTAGAAAAAACCCTTATGAATCAAGCGCTTGTTACAAAACACCCGGTCACGGACAAGACCCGCGAGGCCCTGGCGGTCACGCTGCGCGGCTGCGAAGAGCTGATTCCGCAGGAGGACTGGTTGCAAAAATTGGCCAAATCGGAGGCGACCGGTGTACCGCTGCGCATCAAGCTGGGACTGGATCCGACCGCGCCGGACATCCACATCGGCCACACCGTGGTGCTCAACAAAATGCGCCAGCTGCAGGACCTGGGGCACCAGGTGATCTTCCTGATCGGGGACTTCACCAGCCTGATCGGCGACCCCTCGGGCCGCAACAGCACCCGCCCGCCGCTCACGCCCGAGCAGATCAAGCTCAATGCCGAAACCTACTACAAGCAGGCCAGCCTGGTGTTGGACCCCGCCAAAACCGAGATCCGCTACAACAGTGAGTGGTCGCTACCTTTGGGTTCGATGGGCATGATCCAGCTCGCGGCCAAGTACACCGTGGCCCGCATGATGGAGCGCAACGATTTCCATGACCGCTTCAAGGCCGGCACGCCCATCAGCGTGCACGAGTTCCTGTACCCGCTGATGCAGGGCTACGACTCGGTCGCCCTCAAGAGCGACTTGGAGCTGGGCGGCACCGACCAGAAGTTCAACCTGCTGATGGGCCGTCACCTGCAGCAGGAATACGGCCAGGAGCCGCAGTGCATCCTGACCATGCCGCTGCTGGAAGGCCTTGACGGCGTCGACAAGATGTCGAAGTCGAAGAACAACTACATCGGCATCACCGAACCGGCCAACACCATGTTCGCCAAGGTGCTGTCGATCAGCGACACGCTGATGTGGAAGTGGTACACCCTGCTGTCCTTCCGCAGCGAGGCCGAGATCGCCGCGCTCAAGGCCGCG
>CAXRGK010000025.1:0-42816 GCA_964230145.1 Burkholderiaceae bacterium
GCCGTTGCCATGGTGCACATCGAAGTCCTCGGTGCCGTTGCCATGGTGCACATCGAAGTCCACGATGGCCACACGCTTGAGGCCATGGCGCTCGACCGCATGCTTGGCTGCAATCGCCACATTGTTGAAAAAACAAAAACCCATGGCCTTGTCGCGACAGGCGTGGTGGCCGGGTGGGCGAATGGCGCAAAAAGCGTTTTCCAGCTCGCCTTCGATCACCGCGTCGGTGGCCTCGATTGCAGCTCCGGCCGATCGCAGTGCGGCGTCCCAGGTATGGATGTTGATCAGGGTGTCGGGATCCAGCGGTGTATGGGCTGGTCCGCCTGCGGCCATATCCTCACGCAGCACATCGGTCAGGCCGCGCAGGGCCGCCACATGCATGCGCCCGTGCGCCAGCTCGATGTCGGCCAGCGCAGCCGGCGCGGCTTCGCGACGCGTCAGCGCCATGTCCACCCCACTGATGAGCAGGCGGTCTTCGATCGCACTCAGGCGTTCCGGGCATTCCGGGTGGCCTGGACCCATTTCGTGCTTCAGACAATCGGGGTGAGTGAAATATCCTGTGGCGCCCATGCGGTCGAATCCTCTTTATTGTTGAATCAGCTTAGCACGCCCGATCGACGCGACCCTGAATCCAGATCAAGCCTGCGCTGCGCGTTCACAGCATGGCAGCCGTTTAAACTGGCCCCATGTCTGTTGCATTTGCCTCCGTTTTTGACGCATCCCGCCGTCTCTTGGCCTGGCTGCCTCTGTCGATCGGTCTGTCGTTTGCGCTGCCCTGCGCAGCCAGTCCCGCGCACCAACAGCCCGTCAACAATGCCAAGGCTCGCAAACACACCCCTGCACCGAAAGCGGCTGCCAAAAGCCACAAAAGCCACCGCACTCAGGCCCATGCCGCCAAAGCCACTGCGGCCGACAGCTACGCCAGCCGCACCGATGTCATGCAATGGGCCCACGAGGCCGCAACACGGTTGGACCTGCCGACTGACTGGGTCCGCCAACAGATTGGCCAGGCCCGCCGCATCCCGCTGATCGAACAGCTCGTGCTGCCCGCGCCCACGCCCGCAGCCAAAAACTGGGCCGCCTACCGCAGCCGCTTCATCGAGCCGCGCCGCATCGAGGCGGGCGTCGCCTTCTGGCAGCGCCATCAGGCCACGCTGGCCCGAGCCGAGCAAACCTACGGCGTACCGGCCAGCATCATCGTCGGCATCATTGGCGTGGAAACGCTGTACGGCCAGCACATGGGTAACTTCCGCATCCTGGATGCGCTGGCCACGCTGGCCTTCGATTTTCCACAGGCGCACCCACGCGCTGCTGAACGGCAAGCGTTCTTCAAAGGAGAACTTGACCACTTCCTGCGGCTGACCCAACGCAGTGGCAGCGACCCCTTCAGCATTCGCGGCAGCTATGCCGGTGCCATGGGCATGCCGCAATTCATGCCCTCCAGCTGGAGCCACTACGCCGTGGACTTTGACGGCGACGGTCGCATCGACCTCTTCAACAGCCCGGGCGACACCATCGGCTCCGTGGCCAACTACTTCAAGGCCTTCCAGTGGAAAACCGGCATGCCCACCCATTACCCGGTCACATTCACCCCTGGCCAGACCGACATGGACACCTTGCTGGCACCGGACATCCTGCCCACCTTCAGTGTCGAATCCTTCACCGCCAAAGGCGCTCAACTGCAAGGGCCTGCCCTGCAGCACAAGGGCCCTCTGGCCCTGATTGAACTGCGCAACGGCGAGGGTGCGCCCAGCTACGTGGCTGGCACTGAAAACTTCTATGTGGTGACCCGCTACAACTGGAGCAGCTATTACGCCATGGCGGTGATCGAATTGGGCCAGGCCGTGGCCGAGCGGATAGGACGATAAGGCCTGATCAGTGGACAAGCGATGGACGGCGTCCTGCGAATCAACAGCCGGTAGGCCATAGCTGCTGACGGCCTGTGGCAGTCACCCGAACCCCATCGCTCCCGTTTCGTCAGCCGACCGGTTTCCGATGGACAGCTGACACTGTTGAAGTTCAGGGCTAGAGATTCACCCGCAAGACACGGCGCTTGTACGCAACAGCTCTGTAGCCGACCCCACGCCACGCGAAGCCCGATTCCACCACTGGAAAAACGAGTCGCAGCGCCTGTCGATCATGGGAAACAGCGCTGGCGCCGATTTGCATTTTGCCCAGCCTGCCAGCCAGTCTCGGATGTGGAGATCGTCGGTGCTGCTCACAGTACGGGCACTTTGTAATGCCTCACCGATACTCGCCGCATCTCCTTCCCAGCGGACGTGGGTTATTTCTGCCATGCGGCTGCAGACGAAGCGCCATCGCTTTTCGCTCCAGGGCCAGCGGCGGTGAAAGTCTGTCACAAAGACACCCACGGTCACCGCATCCTTTGGCAAAGCAGCAGGCACCTCACCGAGATTCCAGGGATGCACCAGCCACACATCTTTGCCCGATACAGCGGCCGCATCTGGGTGGGTGCAACCAAATTCGAGAGCGGGTGCAAAGCTCAAGGGCGGCTCGATATTTGAGGCGTCAGATTCGAACACCACTGACTCTTGCGTGCCCGGACTGCGAGCGATGCGATCGAGAGCGTCATAGGGTTGGTCAATCACGCTTGCAGGGCTGTGCCACGCAGGCGGAGCATAACGGGCCACATTGTCTGCGTTGAACAGATATGGTTTGCTGCTGCCGGTACCGGCCACCCATTGCCAGCTGAGATGGTTGCTGGCGAGGTCACCATCCAGAAGGTGCGCATACATCCAGTCCGCAGCCACGCGCCAATGCACTTTGCGAATGTGCACCACATAGCTGGCCAGCCACATGCGAGCGTGGTTGTGCAAATAGCCTGTCGCGTACAGTGTTCGAACCGCCATATCGATGACGGGTATTCCCGTCGCGGCATGGCGGATATCTGCTGGAAAGATGCGGCTGTAGCTGGCCTCTGGCAGAGGACCCGTGTGAAGCGAGCTCAAGATTCCTGTACCTCTGAAACTCCAAACGTGTCGAAAATACTCACGCCAGCCCAATTCAAATACAAACTTGTGCCGAACATCCAACGCGTGTCGGGCAGTCACGCCTGACAGCACTTCTGTCAGGCTCACTATCCCGTGTGTGATGTAGGGCGACAGGCAAGTCACCGCGCCTGTGATGAAGTTTCGGCTTCGCGCATACTCACTTGGCAGCACTGCATGGATGCGAGCCATCGCCTCTTGGCGAGTCGGCAAGAAAGAGTCAACCAAGTTCATGCATCCCTTTGTAGCTCCAGTTTTTGAAAATCGATCAGTCGCACAAGTCCAGTAAAAGCCAAAACCTGAATGGCTAGAGGTGGTGGGGTGAAGGCTGTGGAGGTTTTGGGTTGATCGACTTGAATTTTCTGTCTTTGAATACCCCCAGCCATTCCACAGTGGTGGGTATGCTTTGCTTTGAAAGATCTGCATGCAATCGATACCCGTAGCCGCGCTTGAAGCCAATGTGGACACCGAAAGGACGAATTTTCTTGTTGATGCGATGGATGTATAGAGAAACGAGCGCAGGCGCGCACCCCCTTCGCCCGACTGCGCACAGCGCCTGCATGATTTCATCATGCCTGACATAGCGTCCGAGATGCTGAAACAGCAAACTGGCCACCAGTGTTTCCCGCTCTGTCAGAGGTACCCTTTCAGACTTGTAAAACAACGTTCGGGTATCGCTGTCATACCGAAGCAGGCCATGCTCTGTGTACGTTGCCACCAGGCCCTGACGTCGGTGCAGCATGGCACGGATCATGGCCTGAACGACTCTGGTGTCACTTTCTCGGGGCAGGCACCGATCCGCGCCTGCGTTCAGCCATGCAATCATTTGGGGCTCGCAGCAGCCAGGTAAAAGCACCAGTGTCAACGGACATTGTGCAGACTGAAAGATGTTGCGCAGGCGGTATGGATCAAAACAAGCCTGCGCATCGCTCAGCTCGACAACGAGCACATCGCAAGGGGCATGAGCTGTGGAGTGCGTCGATTGGAAAAAACTCTCTGGATCGCAAAGCACGCACTCGCCTGGCATGCCTTGCCTGACCTCTGGGTAAATCGAGGGCGCCTGCATGCACAACCAATGAATGCTCATGTTCACTGCGCTGATCCCATGTGCGAAGACAGGTGAGCGGTCAACGTTGTCGGCTCAAAAGCGGATCGCCCATCAAGCCGCTGCACTGTGCAAGAAAGACGACAACTCGAACACGGAATTTGGTGCCATCGGCATCAGGCTGACCGGTTTCGGCCCAAGACCAAAGCCGAACTTGATGGTTTCCGGTCGAACACGCCATTCGTCATCTTTCTTGACGAATTCGCCAATCGTTTTGTTTGAAAGAAAACCCATGATTTCGTGGTGAAGGTTGCTTTCGAGCGAATCGGTGGGGCGAGCATGGGATGTCGCAGGCTTTTCCGATGCATCAAACCCCTCAGCTGCAATGACCACTTGCCAGACGGAGATCTGGTCAGGCTGGCGTGACATGAAGTACCCGCCCCCAGGTCCACGAACAGACCGCACAAAGCCACCTTCCCTGAGGACTCTCATGATGCTCTCGATGTGAGAAATGGAAATGGACAACCTTTCAGCCAGGGCTTGTGTGGTCACCAAAGCGCCTTTCTGGACGGAGCCGATGGACACCAATACATCGATGCATAGCTGAGTTTTTTTGCTGAACATGGGCACACTCTTGTTTGGGTTGATCGATCACAATCTAAGCGAAATTCGACCAATGAATAGAATGAGACAAAAATATCAGGCGATATTCCATTCAATATCTACTCAATAACATGAGCAAAGTTGCCCAACACCTGCACAAAATCGGGGCTGTCTCCAGCCTCAGTGGTGTTCCTGTGCCCACACTGCGCGTGTGGGAGACCCGGTACGGGGCGTTCCGCCCGTCCAAATCGGGAGGAAGTCACCGCCTCTACAACGACGAAGATGTGCTGCGTGCCAGCCTGTTGCGGCGGTTGACATCCAATGGGCATGCCATCAGCACGGTGGCGAACCTTGGCGTGGATGCCTTGAGCGGGCTGCTCAACCAGCACAGGCACTCCGAGGGCAGGCAAGTACCCGCTGAGCACTCGTCCCGGTCAGTCGGGGTGGCGGTGATCGGACTGGCTCTCTCTGCCAGGTTCCAGTCCAGTGCGCTCCTGCGAGGCATTGAAGGCGTGAATTTCCAGGTCACGGACAGCCTGGTTGATCTGGACTCGGCGCTGGAACAACCATGGCAGGGCAGTCCAGATGTTCTGCTGGTCCAAGTCAACTCCCTTCACATGGCAGCCCACGCTGTACTTCGCCGCGTGATCGATCAATACGCCATCCCTCATGTGATCGTGCTCTACAGCTACGGGCAAGAGCGTGTGGTTGAAGCGATGAAGATGGCTGGGATGATCGTACGCAGGGAGCCCATCACGGATCGCGAGCTTGCAGAGTTGATCAATTCAGTTTTGCTGATCGATCCCAGACAGGCCAATGATCTTGCCCGACCTGGCGTGATGATTCCGCCACGCAAATATTCCGATCAGACCTTGTTGCAAGTCGCAGGAATTTCGACAAATGTCTTGTGCGAATGCCCAAGACATGTGGCCGAGTTGATTGGGCAGCTGGCCAATTTTGAACAATACAGTCAAGAGTGCCTCAACAACAGCCAGGAAGATGCCCATCTTCATGCCCAGCTAAGTGCCATTTCGGGCACGGCCCGCGCTCTCTTCGAGCGGGCACTGGAGATGGTGGCTGACCACGAAGGCATCGACCTTGTCCAACCCTGAGTCCACCCTGCCAACTGAACTCTGATCCTTAACCTGCATGAACACCAGCGCATTGAATGTGATCGGCGAGCCGCTGATCGCCTGCTCGTACGACCCCTTGACGGGTTATTTTCGTGACGGTTGCTGCAACACTCGCTCGGACGACACAGGCTCTCATGTGGTGTGCGCACGCATGACCAATGAGTTCCTGCAGTTTTCACTTTCACGCGGAAATGATCTGATCACACCCCGACCCGAATACCGCTTTAAGGGCTTACAAGCTGGCGACCGCTGGTGCTTGTGTGCGCTGCGATGGAAGGAGGCTTTTGATGCAGGCGTGGCGCCTCCGGTGTTTTTGGAATGCACGCACATCAGGGCGCTGGATTTCGTGACGCTGGAACAACTGCAGTCCTGTGCGATCAAGAAATGAAATACCGAGCAAGCGGGGTGGTTCTTGTTGCCATGTTGGTGGCATTGCCCTTGAGCCATCTGGAGATCCAAACATCTGACGACAGCTGGTTGTTGCGGGTCGATGGTCGTCCCGTCGATATCGCAGGCTACGTCTCAGAACGTTATACGCAGTTCACTCGCGAATGCAGTCATGTGCATGCGCTGCTACCAAGTGACCCTTTGAGTGCACAAGCCCTGGGTGCGATTGAGCAACACAGTCCTCCTGACTCCCTGTCAGCGCGTATGGTGCATGTCATTCGAAAAGATGACTGGTTTCTGGTCCAGGTCAAATTCCGAAGTTTGCAGGATGCAGTGGTGCTTTTGAGTGCGACAAAGGAAGGTCTTGAAATTGCTATGGGCGGAGTGTGGAGTGGTACCACGCCCCCCCACCGACCCGAGCCCCTCATCAGACGTTACCTGCAAGGCAGGGTGCCAGCGGCCCCCGCCGATCTGACAGAGTGCTTCGCTTATCGGCTCTGATGTCTTTGGATATGAAGCCACGATAAACAGTTACGCATTGGCCAAGCTGTTGGATGATTCTGTGCCTCGGGTGAACTCTGGTATCGCAAGATGCGAACGCCACCATTCCTGGCAGACCTCATCATTGTTTGGGCTTGACCAAACGCACCAAGCCAGTAGCCGTCAGAAAACCTGCATAAAAGGCCATGTGCAACAGAATGAAAAAAGCCAGCTTGCGCTGGCTCTTCTTGATCATCGGTGATGGGTTCAATAGCTCTTGCGACGGGAATCACCGTAGCCACGACCGTACCCACCGTTGCCAGGTGCGGTTCGTGCTTCCATCGGACGAGCGATGTTGACCGTCAAGTCACGGCCGCCCATGTTCTGGCCGTTCATGCCACGGATAGCGGCTTCAGCCTCCTGGCTGTTGGACATCTCGACAAAGCCGAAGCCCTTGGAACGGCCGGTGTCACGTTCCATCATGACCTTGGCCGATTGAACGTGGCCGAAGGAAGAAAACTGTTGTTGCAGATCGTCGTCGCGAACCGAGTAAGAGAGGTTGCCGACATAAAGTTTGTTGCTCATTTGGAGCCTTTCAAAAAAACGCCCTGCGAAATCGTGGGCGCAGGTTAAAAACAGGGGGGTGAAAATAATCAGCGCTTGCGTTTGAATGCAGGCGAGCCTGCAGCGCGAGGCTGGCGGTTTTCGATGTGGCGGAATGTGATCCGGCCTTTGGAGAGGTCGTAGGGCGACATCTCCAGCGTGACGTTGTCACCCGCCAGAATGCGGATTCGGTGCTTGCGCATCTTTCCGCCGGTGTAGGCGATCAACTTGTGCCCGTTGTCCAGCGTCACACGATAACGCGTGTCGGGCAGCATTTCATCGACCTTGCCTTGCATCTCGATGAGTTCTTCCTTGGCCATAGGGCCTCCTTGAGTGAATGATTTAGGCCAGCGAGGCGGGATTGAGCAGCCAGTAGCGCCCTTGCGCGGCGGCGTACATCAAGGCACTGTCCTGGGTTTTGAACTCGGGCTTGAAGGTGTAGACACGGTCATGTGTCTGGCTGCCTTGCCCTCTACGGATAGAAAGCAGAGCAGTATGCTGATCGTTGCCGTGAGAACGGCTCAGCGGTGTGATCCGAAAATCGCCGACGGCGAACGGATGGGTATTGGCAAATGACATTAAAAACAGTGATGATCGGGCAGATCTGGCCCGGATTCATGCCGTCACGAAATGCAACGGGGCATGGGCAGTGGCAACCGCGTAAGGGTCGCGAGAGTGGAGCTCGCCTGGGAAAAAGTCAGACCACCGAAGAGTCCACAGTGAAGTGGTGTGCAGTGGAGGTGTGCGGTTTTGGGGTACCGCTGCCCTGATCGAACCTCGCTGCAGCTCGGGAAAGCAAAAATTGCTGCAACACGTTTAATGTACGGTGCTTAGGCCTTCTGCACAAGAGATTCCTGAATATTTTCGAAAAGGCATGTAACAACAAGACTGATCGCTTTTGGCGGCGCAAGCACCGTCCCCGAGGAGTTCCGCGTCGCCGTCATTGCAGGCGGCCGCACCGTCAGAGAAAATTCGCTGCGGTTGACAACCTCCGACTCCCGTCTGTTCAGAGATTTCCACCGCGTCATCGATCTTGATGCCCAGGTACCTCACGGTGGACTCCAGTTTCGCCTGTCCGAGCTGAAGTTGCACAGCACAGAGGTTCTTGGTGCGTCGATAGCAGTCCAAGTGATCCATCAAGCGATCACGGATCGATGGATCCGATGCTTCTGTGCTTGCAGCACCGAGGTCAACAGCCAATTAATCTCCAGGGCTTTGTCCCTGGGTTCTGGGGGAATGGCTGGGTGAAGCCGTCATAGCGTTTACAAATTGTTTCTCAACGCACCAGAAATCCGGATGCAAGTCGATAAAGTTGTCAGACTTGCCAAGAAAATACTTTCCCTGTTGCGAAGGGCCGTGACTTGCATATCCAGAGTCAGGTTCCGATCCGCATTGGTCTTGAGGAGAAAACCATGAAACGCCTGCAACGCATTCTTGCTGTTGTGCTCAGCCTGAGCCTCATCCATGTGTCCATGATCCAGACGGCACATGCCACATTGGTGTCCACGGAACAGGTCGCTCGCCTGGCCGACGGCGAGCAGGCGGGATCGGGTCACGCACGTTTGACCACAGCACTTTCCCGAGCCGATGTGCGTGCGGCAATGGAACGCCAGGGCGTTGACCCGGCATTGGCTCTGGAGCGCGTTGCGGCCTTGACCGACGACGAGGCGGGACGTTTGGCCGAGCAGATCAACAGTGCTCCCGCCGGCGGCATCATTGGTGCACTGCTCTTGGTGTTTTTCGTCCTGTTGGTCACCGACATTCTGGGCCTGACCAAGGTTTACCCGTTCACCCGGCCGGTGCGCTGAACGCCGCATGCAGCTGGCCTACTTGCTCGCTGCAGGCTGGCGCAAAACAGTTTCGAGCATCGCCTGCCTGCTTGCCTTGTTCTTGCTGGCTGGCTGTGCAAGCCCGGGACATCAGGCCCTGTCCTCTGTGGAAGATCTGCCACCCCGGACAGAGCTCGCAGAAACCCCCTTCTTTTCGGATGACAGCCATTTCTGTGGCCCTGCGGCCTTGGCCACTGTCCTGACCGCCGCAGGCTTCACCACTCGGCCAGAAGCCTTGGTGGGCCAGGTGTTTCTGCCAGGCCGCCAGGGTTCGCTGCAAATCGAAATGCTCGCTGGCGCCCGGCGCCAGGGGGCTGTAGCAACGGTGATCCCCGACGCCCTGCACGCGCTTATGCGAGAAATCGCAGCAGGCCATCCGGTGGTGGTCCTGCAAAACCTCGGCTTGTCGTGGGCACCTTCGTGGCACTATGCCGTGGCAGTGGGCTACGACTTGCAGGCCGATACTCTCCTG
Organism: Burkholderiaceae bacterium; assembly: GCA_964230145.1. Taxonomy (GTDB): domain Bacteria; phylum Pseudomonadota; class Gammaproteobacteria; order Burkholderiales; family Burkholderiaceae_C; genus Limnohabitans_A. The sequence goes on from CAXRGK010000025.1 coordinate 9,561, forward strand.
CTTCGGTCCGGCCCCCTGAAGCGCCAGGCACTCAGTTTGCGCACTTTCATGCACACCTGGGACCGCAGTGGCCGTTGGGCTTTTGTCGTCTCGCCGCCTGACCAGCTGCCCGCGACGGCAACGCAAGCGGAGACGGTCAAGGCGCTCGTTGCCTTTGAGCGGAACGCGTCTGCGGTGGCTGCCGCGCAGGCTTACCGGACGGGTCTAGAACGCTGGCCCCACAACCCCACCCTGGCCATGGGGTTGGGCAACGCCTTGTATGCCAGCGGTGACAAGGAGGGCGCGCAAGCCTTGTTTCGTCAGGTGGTCGAACGCCATCAGCTCGCCGCGGCCTACAACAATCTGGCGCGCCTGTTGCTAGAAAGTGGCAATACCAACGAGGCGCGCCTGTTGGCTCAGCAAGGTCTGGCGGTGGCCGGGCCACTGCGCGAGACCCTGATGGAAACTCTGAAAGCCATAGACGACGCGGCCCAGACGCCCAAGCAGTCGATTCCAGCCGCAGCTGAGCACAGGGGCCAGTGAACTGCAGCCTGCAGGGCGTTGATCAGCGGTCGTCACTCACGCTTTCCCAGCCCCGGCAAGCCTTGAGCGCGCAGCTGCATTGCTCAGGTTTGCTGTGGGCAATGGCCCGCAGTGTTCGGGCATCCAGCATCAATGTCCGTGTGCCTTCATGGCTTTGCCGACTTCCAGCGTGCCTTGCTCGGAGCCAGCCATCGGGACCATTTCCCCGGTGCGCTCGCGCACCTGGGCCAAAGCATCCAGCAAGCGTTCAGGCACATCGGCACCGGTGCCCAGATGAATGCCCTGCGTGAGCGTGATGTGGGCGACCTCGAAGCTACCCGCGCCTGCGCAGATGATGGTGCGGTTGGGCGAATCCTCGCTGGCCATCACCAGCATGGCCGGCGACACGGCCTGTGGCTCCAGGGCATCCAGCACCGCCTGCGGCATCAGGCCTTCGGTCATGCGGGTGGCTGCTGTGGGGGCCAGGCAATTGACACGGATGCCGTACTTCTCGCCTTCGATCGACAGTGTCTGCATCAGGCCGGCCAGCGCCATCTTGGCTGCGCCGTAGTTGGCCTGGCCAAAGTTGCCGTAAAGGCCGCTGGACGAGGTGGTCATGACGATGCGGCCATAGTTTTGTGCCTGCATGATCGGCCAGACCGCCTTGGTGCAATGGACAGCGCCCATGACGTGCACATCCATCACCAGCTTGAAGTCGTCCAGCGTCATCTTGGCAAAGCTTTTGTCGCGCAGGATGCCGGCGTTGTTGACCAGAACGTCCACGCGGCCCCAGGTGTCCATGGCTTGCTGAACCATTTTTTGTACCGCCTCGAAGTCGGTCACCGAAGCGCCGTTGGCGATGGCCTCGCCACCTGCGGCGCGTATTTCATCCACCACCTTCTGTGCCGCCGAGGCAGACCCCCCCACGCCATGCACATCACCGCCCAGGTCGTTGACCACGACCTTGGCGCCGCGCGATGCCAGCAGCAAAGCATGCTGCTTGCCCAGACCGCCGCCAGCGCCGGTGACGATGGCCACTCGGCCTTTGAAATCGATACCCATGTTCACTCCTTGATGCAAAACCGGATGCCCCTGCACGCGCTTGTCGAGTAGACGACACATGAAGGTGCTCTTGTCAGTTTGCTACTCTAGCGAAGCGCGATACTGGCCGCTGTTGCACGCATGACAGGGGCGCCCCCAGATCCCCAAGACACACGCCATGGAACTGAATTTCGAAACCGTCACCACCCCACCCGTCGACGCGGCCTCGGTGCTGCTGCTGCGCGACAGCGACGAGGGCCTGCAGGTCCTGCTGATGCGTCGCGCGCAAGCCTCGCAGGTACTGGGCGGGGCCTATGTGTTCCCTGGCGGCAAGGTCGATGTCGAAGACCATTCGGCGCAGGCCCTGCAGCACCTGAGTGAAACGCCTGCGCGCCTGCGCGAGCGCCTGCACGAATCGGCACTCGAACCGGCCCGCGCCGCTGGCCTGTTCATGGCCGCCCTGCGCGAGGCCTTTGAAGAATGCGGCGTGCTGGCCGGACAGGACACAGAAGGTCCGACCCTGGCCAGGCGACTGCGCCAGCAGGTCGACCAGCTGGGCTGGCACCAGAGCCTGCGTCAAACCGGTCAAGCCTTGCGCACCGATGCCCTGCTGCCCTGGTCACGCTGGATCACGCCCCGCCAGCCGGCCGTGACCAACAAGCGCTTCGACACCCGTTTCTTTGTGGCCCGCGTGTGCGGCGACCAGGTCGCCAGCCACGACAATTTCGAGACCACCGACAGCGTGTGGCTCACGCCTTTGCAGGCCCTCACGCGCTATGCAGGCGGTGAAATCGATCTGGTAGCGCCGCAGATCATGAGCTTGTACGAACTCAAGGCCCATCGAACAGTGGACGAAGCTCTGACCGAAGCCCGCGCGCGTGCGCCAGCGCTGATCGAGCCCCACCCCTTTGACCAGGACGGTCAGCGCATCCTGTGCTACCCCGGCGATGCCCAGCACCCGGTACCGACGCGTGCCATGCGCGGCCCGACACGACTGCTGTTTGGCAAAGGCCGCTTCGTGCCGCTGGGTGGCATGTCGGAGCTGCTTGACTAAAATTGAAACCATTCGAATTCACCCGCAGCACGCCATGACCACCGCCTCCCACACCTGCCTGAGCATCGACCGCGCCATGGAATACGTGGGCGACATGCAGGGCGTGATGGCACTGCTGGGCACCTTGCAGCAATCCCTGCAGGACGATCTGCCCCAGCTGCAGGCGCGGCTCGATGCGGGTGATCTGCCCGGCGCCAACCGGTTGCTGCACCAATTGAAGGGATTCGCGCCGGTGTTCTGTGTGGACCCTCTGGTGGCCGAGGTGGTTCGAGTGGAAGGTCTGAGCAAGGGCACCGATGTGCAGGCCGTGCGTACCGCTTATGAACACCTGGGGCCGCAGCTGCACCAGCTGCTGACCGAGGTGCAGGGCCAGCTGGCTGCGCGCCGCTGAACCCTCAGACCGGCTGCGCCATCCAGGCCTGGATGCGCAGCGGATCGTGCACCAGACGCAATTCATCAAACGCCGCCTGCGCCTCCGGGTAGGTGCGGCGCAAATAGTTCAGCCATTGCTTGAGGCGCCCCGCCCGGTGCCTTGACGCCACTCGGCTGCACACGTTCTGCCAGAAGCCGGGCATCAGGCTTCGGATGACGGACCAGGGCACCACCCGTACACCCGGGGCCGATTGCGCAATCGCCAGTGCCAGCCCGGGGTCGCTCACCAAGCCGCGGCCGATCATCAGGCGATCGCAGCCTGTCACCTCGCGGCAGCGCTGCGCGTCTTCCACACGCCAGATCTCGCCATTGGCCACCATGGGCAACTTCACCCGCTGCCGGATGTCGGCAATCCGGTCCCAATAGGCGGGCGGCCGGTAGCCATGCACCTTGGTGCGCGCATGCACCACCAGATCGCTGGCACCACCGGCTTCAATGGCCTGCGCGCAGTCTTCGGCCAGCGCATCGTCTTCGTAGCCCAAGCGCATCTTGGCCGACACCGGAATGTGCGCTGGCACCGCACGGCGCACTGCGGCCACGATGCGGCCGATCAGCTCGGGCTCCTGCAGCAGCACCGCACCGCCGCGGTGGCGGTTGACGGTCTTGGCCGGGCAGCCAAAGTTCAGGTCGATGCCCGCCGGCGCCAGCGTGGCCAATGCCTGCGCGTTCTCGGCCAGGCACACCGGATCCGAGCCGAGCAGCTGCACCCGCACCGGCACACCTGCGGCTGTTCGGCTGCCATGGCGCAATTCGGGCACCACGCGGGTGAAGGCGCGCGCAGGCAACACCGTGTCGGTCACGCGGATGAATTCGGACACGCACAGGTCAATGCCGCCCACGCGCGTGAGCGTGTCACGCAGGCCGTGGTCCAGCAGGCCTTCCATGGGGGCGAGCCAGATGGTCATGGGACAGATATGTGTTTCAAGCCAAATTTCGGCCGCAGGGGCGGCCTCCTGCAGCGGGCGTTTTGCAGGAGCGGCCCCCGCGCGGAACTCTCGTGGATCAATCCAGCGAACGCTTTACACGGATTTCTTCCACCCGCACGCCGCCCATCGGCACAGTGCGTGCGGTGTTCATCTCGCGCTTGAAACCGGCGGCATCAAAAAAGCTCAGGGCCTTCGCACTGGCCAGCGGCACCCAGATCGTCACATCGGTGCAGTCCTCATCCTGCAGACCTTCGCGGGCGGCGTCCCACAGGGCCAGGCCGACGCCCTGACCGATGTGGTCCGGGTCCACATAGATCGCCCACAGCTCGCCAGTGGTGTTCTTGGACTTGGGATCGCGCGAGCGGTCAAAACCGACAAAGCCGACGATCTCGCCACCCTGCTCGGCCACCATGACCTGAGGCTCGCCGTATTCGATGGCTTCCTTCCAGAAGGCCACGCGCTTGGCGGGCGGCGTGGATTGCCAGTGGGCATCGGGCACCACACCTTCGTACAAGGCACGGCTGGCAATCAGGTGCAGGTTGGCCACAGCAGGCGCATCGGCCAGGGTGGCGTAACGGACGTCGACGGAACTCATGGGTGCGTATCTCTTTTTTGCGAAACCCGGTATTGTCGCCGCAAGTGCACCGGCAGGGCATGCCACATGGGGTATCTTCAGGGCATGACACGCATTCTGCAAAAAGCCCGCGCCCTGACGCTGGCCGCCCTGCTCGCCAGCCTGGTGTGGCCGGCGCTGGCGCAAAGCCCCCGCAAGATCGAGGACAGCATGGCCGAGCGCACCCGCGCCTGCACCGCCTGCCACGGCGACAACGGCCGCGCCGGCCCCGATGGCTACTACCCCCGGCTGGCCGGCAAGCCCGCCGGCTACCTGCACCACCAGCTGCGCAACTTTGCCGAAGGCCGCCGCCATTACGGCCTGATGACGCGCCTGGTGGACCCGATGACCGACGCCTACATGGCCGAGATCGCCGCCCACTTCGCCAGCCTGCACCTGCCCTACCCTGCGCCCACCGCTTCCAAGCTGCCGCCAGAGCGGCTGGCGCGCGGCCAGATGCTGGTGCAGCAGGGTGACGCCAGCCGCGGCCTGCCGGCCTGCGTGCAATGCCACGGTGAACGCCTGACCGGCGTGCAGCCCAACGTGCCCGGCCTGCTGGGCCTGCCGCTGGACTACCTCAACGCCCAGCTGGGCGCCTGGCAGACCGGCCAGCGCAAGGCCCACGCGCCCGACTGCATGGCCGAAGTCGTCAAACGCATCCCGCACGAAGACATCATCGCGGTCTCCAGCTGGCTGGCCAGCCAGAGCCTGCCTGCCGACACCCGCCCGGCGACCGCCGTGGCACGCCCACTGGCCGATCCGGCCTGGCGCTGCGGCAGCGCCCCCGAACTGTCCGGAGGCCGGCCATGAAACACAAAATCCTGCGCCTGTCTGCCGGCCTTCTGCTGGGCGGCCTGACCCTGCTCGCCACGGCCGTGGTCTGGCACAACTGGGGCGACCTGCTGACCGACCCGCAAGTGGCCCGAGCACCGGCCACCACAGCTGAAACCCTGCAACGCGGCAGCTATCTGGTGCGCGCCGGCAACTGCGTGGCCTGCCACACCACCCGTGGCGGTGCTCCGCTGGCCGGAGGACGCGCCATCGACACCCCTTTCGGAGCCGTCTACAGCAGCAACCTCACGCCCGACAACGACACCGGCCTGGGCCGCTGGAACGCCCAGGACTTCTGGAACGCCCTGCACCACGGTCGCTCGCGCGGCGGCCGCCTGCTGGCCCCGGCCTTTCCGTACGAGCACACCAGCTTGCTCTCGCGCGAGGACACCGATGCCATGTTCGCCTGGCTGCGCAGCCAGCCAGCCATCAGCCAGCCGCAGCCGGCGCACACGCTGCGCTGGCCGCTGGGCACCCAGCCTGCGCTGGCGGTGTGGCGCACCTTGTTCTTCGCGCCGCAGGCTTTCACGCCCGACCCGAAACAAAGCACCGAATGGAACCGCGGCGCCTGGCTGGTGCAGGGCCTGGGCCACTGCGCCGCCTGCCACAGCCCGCGCAACGCGCTGGGCGCCAGTGGCGGCGTGGCCGACCTCTCCGGCGGCCTGATGCCGGTGGTCAACTGGTACGCCCCCAGCCTGCTCAGCGAGCGCGAAACCGGTCTGGCGTCCACCCCGCTGGCCGAGATCGTGCGGTTGCTGCAGACCGGGCGCAACAGCGATGCCACCGTCAGCGGTCCCATGGGCGAGGTGGTGCAGCACAGCCTGCAGCACCTGAACCCCGAAGACCTGCAGGCCATGGCGGTGTACCTGCAGGCTCGCGCCCGACAAGCCCCAAGCGAAGCCGCACGCCAGGCCCCGCCGCCGGTGCGCGCCAGCGTGGCCGAACATGGCGCCAAGGTGTACGAACGCCACTGCGCCACCTGCCACGGCGAACAAGGCCAGGGCGTGCCCGGCATCTACCCGGCACTTGCCAGCAACCGCGCCGTGCGGCTGACCGACCCGACCAATCTGGTGCAAAGCGTGCTGTATGGCGGCTACGCGCCCGTCACCGCGGGCCACCCGCGGCCCTTTGGCATGCCGCCTTTCGTGCTCGAACTCGAAGACCGCGACATCGCCGCCGTGCTGACGCACCTGCGCATGGCACTTCAGCCGGACGGGCACAAAGCCGGCGAAGTCACACCGCTGCAGGTTAACCGCATCCGGGCCGAAACCACGCAGTGATGGACGTGCAGCTGATCCACGAGGACGAAGACCTGCTGGTGTTCGACAAACCCTCGGGCCTGCTGAGCGTGCCCGGTCTGGGGCCCGACAAGCAGGACTGCCTGAGCGCCCGGGTGCAGGCCCGCTGGCCCGAAGCCCTGATCGTGCACCGGCTGGACATGGCCACCTCGGGGCTGATCCTGATGGCACGTGGCCCCGAGATGCAAAAGACCCTGAGCATGGCGTTCGAGAAGCGCCGCATGCACAAGCGCTACCAGGCAGTGGTGCTGGGCGAGCCGCTGCCCGTGCCCGATGCGCACGGCTGGAGCCGCATCCAGCTGCCCATGCGCATTGACTACCAGAACCGCCCGCGCAGCATCATCGACTTTGCCCGCGGCAAACCCAGCCTGACCCGCTGGCAGCGCCTGGGCGCCGGCCCCTGGCCCGATACCACCCGGCTGCTGCTCGAACCCATGACTGGCCGCACCCACCAGCTGCGGGTGCACCTGCTGGCCATTGGCCACCCCATCGTGGGTGACCCGCTGTACGCCCCGGTGGAAGTGCCGCCCCGTGCCCCGCGTCTGCTGCTGCACGCCACCGAGCTGGCGTTTGAGCACCCGGTGACCGGCCAGGCCTGCCGCTTTGTCGCGCCGGTGCCTTTCTGAGTGCGCATCCTTCTCTTTTTCGCGCGCAGAGGCGCGCTCCCACAAAGGCCTGCCCACCCTTGTAGGAGGCCGCCCTTGCGGCCGAAGGGGTCACCAGACCGTTAATATGCAGACATGAGTAAGCACCTCTACATCCTCACTGGCGCCTCGCGCGGCATGGGCCTGGCCATGGCCGGGCAACTGCTGCGGCCTGGGCATCTGCTGTTGTGCATCTCGCGCCATGCCCACGAGACGCTGGCCGCACAGGCCCAGGCACGCGGCGCCAGCCTGCTGCAGTGGCAGGCCGATCTGGCCGACGGTGTGGCAGTGGCCCACCGTCTGCAGGACTGGCTGGATGCACAAAGCCCCGCCGAACTGGCCAGCGCCACCCTGATCAACAACGCAGGCGTGATCCCGCGCATCGGCCCGCTCAGCCAGGCCGACGCCAGCGACCTGGCCCATGCGCTGCGCGTCGGGCTCGAAGCCCCGATGCAGCTGACCGCCGCCTTTCTGGGCAGCACCGAAAGCTGGGGCGTGCCACGCAAAGTGCTCAATATCTCGTCCGGCCTAGGCCGGCGCGCCATGGCCTCGCAGGCCGGCTACTGCGCCGCCAAGGCCGGCATGGACCACTTCACCCGCTGCCTGGCGCTGGACGAAGCCCTCAAGCCGAACGGCGCCCGGGTCTGCTCGCTGGCGCCTGGCGTGATCGACACCGACATGCAGGTGCAGCTGCGCGGGGCCAAAGGCGAAGACTTTCCGGACCAGGCCAATTTCAGGCAGCTCAAGGAGACTGGCATGCTCAGCTCGCCTGAGGATGCTGCCGCCAAAGTGCTGGCCTACCTCGGACGCCCCGATTTCGGCGCCCACCCGGTGGCCGATGTGCGCGATCCGGCCTGAAACTGCCCCGCTTGCGCCGGATCAGGCTGTCAGCCGGCTGTAGCTTTGCCGCCGGACACTGGACAAGTTTCTTTTTTTCATACCAACCCTGAGGAGACCCTCCCATGAGCCGTGAAGTTGTTGTTGTCAGCGGTGTGCGCACCGCCATTGGTACCTTTGGCGGCAGCCTCAAGGACATTCCGCCCACCGAGCTGGCCGCCCTGGTCGTGCGCGAAGCCCTGGCACGCGCCAACACCGAAGGCAAGGATGTCGGCCATGTGGTGTTCGGTCATGTGGTCAACACCGAGCCCAAGGACATGTACCTCTCGCGCGTGGCCGCCATCCACGGTGGCTGCGCCGAAGCCACCCCGGCCTTCAACGTCAACCGCCTGTGCGGCTCGGGCCTGCAGGCCATCGTGAGCGCCAGCCAGGCCATTGCCCTGGGCGACTGCGACATCGCCATTGGCGGCGGCGCCGAAAACATGAGCCGTGCGCCCTACGCCAGCCTGGCTTCGCGCTGGGGCATCCGCATGGGTGACGCCAAGATGATCGACATGATGGTCGGTGCCCTGCACGACCCCTTCCACAACATCCACATGGGCGTGACCGCCGAGAACGTGGCCACCCAATACGGCATCACCCGCGAGATGCAGGACGCACTGGCCGTCGAAAGCCACAACCGCGCCGAGAAAGCCACTGCCGAGGGCCGCTTCAAGGACCAGATCGTGCCCGTCATGCTCAAAAGCAAGAAGGGCGACGTGGCGTATGCGACCGACGAGCACTTCCGCCCCGGCTGCAAGCTCGAAGACATGGCCAAGCTCAAACCCGTGTTCCTCAAGGAAAACGGCACCGTGACCGCGGGCAACGCCTCGGGCATCAACGACGCCGCCGCCGCCGTGGTGCTGATGGAAGCCGGCGCCGCCAAGGCCCGCGGCGCCAAACCCCTGGCCCGCCTGGTGGGTTACGCCCACACCGGCCTGGACCCGAAGATCATGGGCGTGGGCCCGATCAGCGCCACCCAGGCGGTGCTCAAGCGCACCGGCCTGAAGGTGTCGGACCTGGACGTGATCGAGGCCAACGAAGCCTTCGCTGCCCAGGCCTGCGCCGTGACCAAGGAACTCGGCCTGGACCCGGCCAAGGTCAACCCCAACGGCTCGGGGATTTCGCTGGGCCACCCGATCGGTGCCACCGGCGCACTGATCACCGTCAAGGCCCTGCACGAGCTGCAGCGCGTGAACGGTCGCTATGCGCTGGTGACCATGTGCATCGGCGGCGGCCAGGGCATTGCCGCCATCTTCGAGCGCATGTAAAGCCTGTCTGCAGGAGGCCGCCCCTGCGGCCGAATGCCTTCGCGAGCAGGGGCTCACTCATACAGAGGCCAAGGCCGGGTTTTCCCGGCCTTGGTGTTTTCAGCGGCGCAACTGCGAGGCCTCGCGCGCCAGCGCCTCGATGCGGTGCCAGTGCCCTTGGACCAGCGCATCGCCAGGCACCAGCCAGGAACCACCCACGCAGGTCACATTGGGCAGGGCCAAAAACTCGGCCGCATTGCCCGTGGTGACGCCGCCCGTGGGGCAGAACGTCACGTCAAAGAACGGCCCGGCCCAGGCCTTGAGCATGGCCGGACCGCCCGCCTGCATGGCAGGGAAGAACTTGAGTTCGCTGTAGCCGTCTTCCTGCGCCATCATGATTTCGCTGCCCGTGGCCACGCCGGGCAAGAGGGACAGGCCATGGTCGCGGCAGGCCTGGCCCACCGCTTTGGTGTAGCCGGGGCTCACAGCAAACTGCGCGCCCGCCTTGGCGGCAGCGGCGGCATCGGCTGGGCTGCGCACGGTACCTGCACCCACCACGGCATCGGGCACCTCATGGGCAATCGCTTCCATGCAGGCCAGCGCCTGCGGCGTGCGCAGCGTCACTTCCAGCATGCGGATGCCGCCGGCCACCAAGGCGCGGGCCATGGGCACGGCGTGCGCGACGTCATGGAGCACGATGACCGGGATCACGGGGGCGTCCTGCATCACTTGCAGAGCGGTCCACTTCGAGGCATTCGTCACAGCCATGTGCAGGCTCCTTCTTCGGCTTGGCGCGCGTTGCGGCGCATGTTGGCAAACAGTTCACGGCCCATGCCCGCGCCGTTGGCGGCGCGCAGGGCTGCGGGCATCTGTGCAATGGGGCGGGCGTTCCATTCGGCCTCGCTCACCAGCACCTGCAGGGTGCCGGCCATGCCGTCCAGGCGAATCGGGTCGCCATCGCGCACCTTGGCCAGCGGGCCACCGTCGGCGGCTTCGGGCGACACATGGATCGCGGCGGGCACTTTGCCCGAGGCGCCGCTCATGCGGCCATCGGTCACCAGCGCCACCTTGAAACCCTTGCCCTGCAGCACCGCCAGCGGCGGCGTGAGCTTGTGCAGTTCGGGCATGCCGTTGGCTTGCGGGCCTTGCCAGCGCACCACGCAGACCACCCCACCCGAAGGGTGGTTCGTGCAATGCTGCTCCAGCTCACCGGCCTTGAACGCCTCCTGCAAGGCTTCCTGCGAGTCGAACACACGGGCCGGAGCTTCGATGACGTGCAATGCTTCAGGCACCGCAGAAATCTTGATCACGCTGCGGCCCAGGTTGCCTTGCAGCAATTTCAGACCGCCGGTTGGGCTGAACGGCGCAGCGGCCGGGCGCACCACCGACTCGTCTTTGCTTGCGCCCGGGTCTCGCCAGACCAGCTGACCGCCCTGCAGCGCGGGGATGCGGGTGAACTCCCGAATACCGCCAGCGCGCACCGTCAGCACATCTTCGTGCATCAGACCGGCATCGAGCAGCTCGCGGATCACGAAGCCCGGGCCGCCTGCGGCCTGGAACTGGTTCACGTCGGCACTGCCGTTGGGATAGACGCGGGTGAGCAGCGGCACCACCTCGGACAGCGCCGAAAAGTCGTCCCAGTCGATCACGATGCCGGCCGCGCGGGCCACCGCCACCCAGTGGATCAGGTGGGTGGTGGCCCCGCCCGTGGCCAGCAGCGCCACCATGGCGTTGACGATACAGCGCTCGTCCACCAGCTGGCCGATCGGTGCGGGCTTGGCGAGCACCGTGCGCACCGCTTCGCGCGTGAGTTCGGCACGCGCGCCCTCGCCGGGGTTGATGAAGGCCGTCCCCGGCACATGCAGGCCCATGGCTTCGAGCAGCATCTGGTTGCTGTTGGCGGTGCCGTAGAAGGTGCAGGTGCCTTCGCCGTGGTAAGCGCTTGACTCGGCGGCCAGCAATGCTTCGCGGCCCACCAGGCCCTGGGCGGCCTGTTCACGCACCTTGGATTTTTCGTTATTGGACAGGCCGCTGGTCATGGGGCCGGCGGGCACAAACACCGTGGGCAGGTGGCCGAACTGCAGCGCACCGATCAAGAGGCCCGGCACGATCTTGTCGCACACGCCCAGCATCAGCGCCACATCGAACACATCGTGGCTGAGCGACACGGCCGTGGCCATGGCGATCACGTCGCGGGAAAACAGGCTCAGCTCCATGCCCTGCGCGCCCTGCGTCACGCCGTCGCACATGGCGGGCACACCACCGGCCACCTGGGCGGTGGCCCCCAGCTTGCGGGCTTCCATCTTGATGAGGTCGGGGTAGTGCTGCAGCGGCGCATGGGCCGAGAGCATGTCGTTGTAGGCGTTGACGATGCCGATGTGCAGCGGACGCTGCGTCACCAGCGGGATCGCACCCAGAGCGCTGGCGCGCTGCTTGTCAGCTGCGGGCATGGCCGCAAAGGCATGGGCCACATTGGCACAGCCCAGGCGGAGCGAACCCGGTGTGCGCGCGGCGTAGGCGTCGACCTGCGCCAGGTAAGCGCTGCGGGTCGGCCGGCTGCGCTCGGCAATGCGGGCGGTGACGGCGGCAACGGCGGGGTGAAGGTTCATGGCTGGCACAGGCGTGATGTAACAAAATTACAAAACGAATGGTAACCGGCTTGGCGCTCCAGAGGGGAATTCCCGGTTACAGACCGGGTACGAATTGAGGTCGGTCCAGCGCAAAGGCACAAAAAAACCCGCCGAAGCGGGTTCTTTCAAGCTTGGCCAGATCACTTGGCGGCAGAGGCTTCGGAAGCAGCGGGCTCGGCAGCCGAAGCGGCTTCGGATGCCGATTGAGCCGGTGCGGTCACAGCGGCAGGGGCAGCGGCGGCCGGCTTCTTGCTCTTGGCAATGCCAAAACCCACAGCCAGACCCACGGCCAGGATGATGACGGCGACCAGAACGGCCCAGACCACGGGTTGGTTGTCGTTTTGATTGGACATGTTGTTATCTCCGGAAATGAACCCGGGTATTCTAAAGGTCCGATGTTGCACGCCCCTGACAGCCCTGCCGCCACCCCCATCGCCCGCACGCTCGACGCACTGCAGGCGCAGCACCCTGCCGGACAGGACCTGTGGGTGTTTGGTTATGCCTCGCTGATCTGGCGCCCGGAATTCGACGCCACCGAAACCCACCTGACGCGTGTGCACGGCTGGCACCGCGCCCTCAAGATGTGGAGCCGCGTCAACCGCGGCAGCCCCGAATGCCCGGGCCTGGTCTTTGCGTTGCTGCGCGGTGGCAGCTGTGCGGGCGTGGCCTACCGCATCCCGGCTGCAACAGCGCAGGATGTCCTGGCGCGACTGTGGGCGCGCGAGATGCCGATGTCCGTCTACGAACCACGCTGGCTGCCCTGCCCCACGCCACATGGCACGGTGCGCGCCCTGGCCTTCACGCTGGCGCGCCAGCACCCGAGTTACACCGGCACTTTGAGCGAGGCACGCCTGCGCGAAATCTTCCAGCACGCGGCGGGGCGCTTTGGCAGCACCCGCGACTATGCCCAGCAGACCCTGCAGGCCCTGCGCGACATTGGCATCGAAGACCGCGCGCTGGCGCGCCTGATCCGGTTGGCCAACGGCTGATCCAGCGCAGTTTTATGGCCACGCAAGCCGAATACACTGACACCATGAACATCGCCGACCTCCGCAAAAGCTACGAAAAAGCCGAACTCAACGAACAGGCTTCGCACGCCGACCCTTTGCTGCAGTTTGACCAGTGGTTCAACGAAGCCCTCAAGTCCGAGCTGCCCGAGCCCAATGCCATGACCGTGGCCACGGTGGGCAGCGACCTGCGCCCAAGCACCCGCGTGGTGCTGATCAAGGGCTACGACGCCCGCGGCATCGTCTGGTACACCAACTACAACAGCCGCAAAGGCCAGGAGCTGGCCGGCAACCCGTTTGCCGCACTGCAGTTCCACTGGGTCGAGCTCGAGCGCGTGGTCCGCATCGAGGGCCGGGTCGAGAAGGTCAGCGACGCCGAAAGCGACGCCTATTTCCACAGCCGCCCGCTGGACTCGCGGATCGGCGCCTGGGCCTCGCCGCAGAGCCAGGTCATCGACAGCCGCACCGTACTGGTGACCAATGCGGCCAAATACGGTGCGCAGTTTTTGCTGCAGCCGCCCCGCCCGCCGCACTGGGGCGGCTATCGTCTTGTGCCCGAGCGCTGGGAATTCTGGCAGGGCCGCAAGAGCCGCCTGCACGACCGCCTGCGCTACCGGCAAGACGACGGGCAATGGGTGCGCGAACGGCTCGCCCCCTGATCAGGCGGCCAGCAAAGGCAGCATGGCCAGCACGGCGCTGATGGTGACCACAGCCACCGCGGTCGACACCGCCACGGCAGCCGTGATCATGTCTTCTTCCTTGCGGTAACGCTGCGAAAACAGGAACACGTTGGCCCCGATCGGCAGCGCTGCAGCCAGCACCATCACCCCCAGCTGCAGACCACGCAAACCCAGCAGCCAGCCCACCCCAGCCATCAGGATCGGATGCAGCACCGTCTTGACGAGCGACAGGCGCAGCGCATTTTTCCATTGCTGGCCCACCGGCGTTTGCGACAGCGTGATGCCCACCAGCACCAGCGCCAGCGGACCAAAGGCATTGCCCAGCAGCACCAGGGGTTTGTCGATGACCGGGTGCAAGCCCCAGCCGGTGAATGAATAGGCAATGCCCACCAGGATCGGCAGCGGCACCGGATGGACGATCGCGTTCTTGATGGCCGAGCCGACGGTGCGCCAGATCGGCTGGGCTTGACCGGACTGGGCCGCCTGTTCGCGCGCCACCTGCAGCTCCAGTACCAGCGTGGCGATGCTCAGCAGGATCAGCGCGTGCAGAGAAATCAGCGTGAACAGCAGCACCTGGCCCGCCTGCCCGTAGGCCAGCCCCACCAGCGGCACACCGATCATCAGGGTGTTGCTGAAGATGCCGGCCAGCGCCATGACCGAAGCACGGCTGTTGCCGCCATAGACGGCCAGCATGATGAAAAACAGCGTCCCCGCCACCAGGAAATACTGCATCACCGGCTTGAAGTCGAGCTCCTCGACATGCGAGGTGGCCATGGTCCGAAACAGCAAAGCCTGCGTGAGCACCAGAAACACCAGGTTGGAGAGGTCGCGCACCGCTTCGCCGCGCACCAGCCCCGCGCGTCCCGCCACAAAGCCGATGAAGATGAGAAAAACCACCGGCAACAAGGCCGAAACAACAGGGTGATCCAGGGTCATGCGGGGATTATCCCGTGACGAACTCCCCGCTCACCCTGAGCCAGTCGAAGAACAGCCACACCCACCGCTCACCCTGAGCTTGTCGAAGGACATCCACACCCACCGCTCACCCCGAGCTTGTCGAAGGGCTGGTGACCAACGCTTAATCAAACTCAGGGCAAACGGGAAGGGCGGGCGTTCAGAACTGCCACTGCAGGCCCAGCTTGAGCGAACGCCCCGGTAAGGGCACGCGCCCGGGCGCCGTGCTCGTCAAGATGGAGGTGGCGCTGTAGGCCAGTGCGTTGGTGATGTTGTCCAGGCGAGCAAACCAATGCACCGTGCCGACATCCACTGTCTGCCGGTAATTGAGGCTGGCGTGCCAGAGGGTATACGCGGCGGTGGGCTCAGAGCCTGTGGGCACACGCCGCTGGGCTGCCGCATGGTCAAAGCCCAGACGGGCCTGCCAGGCGTCGAAGCGGTAGACGCCACTCAGGCCCACGCGCCAAGGCGCGATGCGCGGCAGGGGCTGGCCCGTGCTCAGGTTGTCCGCCAGCACCTGATCGGCCCGCCAGAGCAGATCGAGGGTGCCTGCACTCTGCCAGACGCGAGACTGGCCGCTCGCTTCCCAGCCACGCAGACGGGCGCGCACCCCGGCGTAGGCGTATTCGGGCAAGTCGTTGTCTCCCTTGAAGGAGTCCGGCACAGCCATCAGGCCAATGAAGTTGGCAAAGCGGCTGTCATACACGCTGAACTTCATCGGGTGCGGCCCGTTGCGGCGCTCGAGCCCCAGTTCGATGCTGTTGGACTTCTCCAGCCCCAGGCGGGCGTTGCCGGTCTCCCAGGTGTGGGTGGCCAGGTGCGGGCCATTGGCAAACAGCTCGGCATCGCTCGGGGCCCGTTGGCTGTGCGCCAGCTGGCCTCTGGCCAGCCACCCATCCGCCAGCCGGTAGAGGCCGCCCAGCGAAACGCTCGCAGGGTTGAAGCGCCGCTCGCCCACGGCAAAGTCGGCCGACACCGGGCTGCCGTCCGAGCGTACCGACACCTGTTCGATGCGCGCGCCTGCCTGCAGCTGACCCCAGCCTGTACGCCATTCTTCCAATGCAAACAGCGCCTGGCTGCGCGAGCGGCTGTAGGGCACATAGGCCTCTTCACCATCGGCCTTGAAGCGCCCGCTCTCCCACTGCAGGCCCACGATCCCCTCCAGCGGGCCCAAGGGTTGGTGCCGTGCCTCCAGGCGCAAGTCCTGGCCGCGCTTGCTGAACACCGTCCCCGGCACCCCGCTCTCGAATTCGGTGTGGCTGTAATCGCTGGTCCCGGCCAGCAGCTTCAGGCTTTGCCAGCCATTCAAAGGCTGGCGCCATTCGCCTTCGAAGGCCAGCTTGTCCGAGCGCATGCCGATGCGGGTCTGGTCTTCGGCCACGGTGCCGTAGTCGCTGCGCCAGGTGCTGGCCGACAGGCCCAGACGCGCACCGCCACCAAAGTGGCTGAAGCCCAGGGCACCGCCGCGCGTGGTGCTGTCGGAATTGGGAATGCGGCCCAACGCATTGGGCACGCGCACATCGCCGCTGCGCCGCTCGAACGCGTCCACATGCCAAGCCTGCGTGCCGTTACCGGTTTCCAGCAAGGCCGCGCCGCTGCGCTCGCGATTACCGCTGGCACCTTGCAGCTGCGCACGCCCCTGCACGCCATTGATGGCTTCGCGCGGGATGCGGTTGTCCAGCACATTGACCACGCCACCCATGGCACTGCCGCCATACAGCAGCGCCGCTGGCCCGCGCAGCACTTCGATGCGGTCGGCCGACAGCACATCGGCGGGCACCGCATGGTCATAGCTCAGGGCCGACACGTCCTGGCTGGCGCTGCTGTTGCTCAGCAGGCGCACACGGTCACCGTCGAGCCCGCGCACGATGGGGCGGCTGGCCTGCGGACCGAACCAGGTGCTGCTGACGCCAGGCAGGTCGGTGAGCGTTTCACCCAGCGAGCCCTGCCCGCGTTCGCGCAGGTCAGCGCTGCCCAGGCTGCCCACGCTGGCGGGCGCTATGTCACGTCCCAGCGGGTTACCGGTGATGATGATTTCAGAGGCCGAGGCCGCGGAGTGCTGGGCCAACAAGGGGGCGGCAGCAAAGCCGCAGACCACAGCCAGCAGGCTGGGGCGCAACAAGAAGCAAGACATGGGAACTCACAAGACAAAAAAGATCGGTCGGCCAGCGCGAGGGCTCGCGCGGCCGGCAGGGTCCGGTGTCAGGTGAGTGGGGGAGGTCCGCGCGCGTCAAAGCTGCGGCGCGTCGTCAGGTGCTCCCGGGCTCGAGCGCGCCCGTCGGGGCTTTGGGCCGGACAGTCCGCAAGGAACACCGCCATGGTCGTTGCGGGACCGGCACCGTGGGTCAGATGGTCGAGCAGCTGGCACAGACTGCTGCCGTGCTCGTCGCCCAGCTCTGCCACCAGGGCCTTGCCCGACGCATCGGCCACGGTGTAGCTTGGCGAAGCTGGGTGCAGCACCCGGTGCACCTGCCCCCAGCCCACCGACCACAGCAAGGCCAGCACCAGAGCGAAAACGCTGGTGCAGGCATGCAGACGGATGAGGCGACGGGCGGTTTGCACGGTCAAAGCGGGTCGATCAGCGGACAAGTCGAGCGAAGGTCTGGCGGAATTTGGCCACCTTCGGCGCGGCCACCGCCAGGCAATAGCCCTGGCTGGGGTTGCGCGCAAAGAAGTCCTGATGGTAACCCTCGGCCGCATGGTAGTTGGTGAGCGGGCGCACCTCGGTCACGATGGGGCGGGCATACACACCCTCACGCGTGAGTTCATCGATGAGTGCCTCGGCCTCAGCCTCCTGCTCGGGCGTGGTGAAGTAGATGCCGCTGCGGTACTGCGTGCCCACGTCGTGGCCCTGCCGGTTCAGCGTGGTGGGGTCGTGGATGAGAAAAAAGATTTCCAGCAGCTCGCGCGTGCTGACCTGCGCCGGATCGTAGACCAGCTTGACCACCTCGTTGTGACCGGTGGTGCCGGTGCACACCTGCTCGTAGGTGGGCGCCGGGGCGTGGCCATTGCTGTAGCCGGACTCGACATCGAGTACACCGCGCACTTCCACATAGACGGCTTCGGTGCACCAGAAGCAGCCGCCGCCCAGAACCAAGGTTTCCGGGGTTTGCGTAGAGGTCTTGTCCATAGGACTCGATTATCCGGCGGGGAGCATGTCGGTGCGCACGGATGTCACAAAGTCCTGCAGGGCCGTCTGGTCGCGCCCGCTGCGCCACAGGCAGCGGGTGTCATAGCGCAAGGCGCTGCCCTGCAGGGGCACGAACACCGCGCCCGCCAGGGCCGACTGCGCCAGCGCCTCGGGCACCAGGGCCACGCCCTGCCCTTGCGCCACCAGCGCGACCACGCTGAGCCAATGCCGCAACTCATGCACCACCGGGGGCAGCCAGCCCGCCAGCTCGCATTCGCCCAGGATGCGTTCGTGGTAATCGGGCGAGACGGTGCGCGAGACCACCACCAGCGCCTGGCCCTGCAGGTCCTGCAGCGAGGTCGATCTGGCTTTGGCCAGCGGATGCTTTTGGGGCAGGCAGGCCACCATGGCCTGGCTGGCCACCAGGATTTGTTCAAAACCCGGCGGCACGCGGGGCGTGTGCACAAAGCCCACGTCCAGCCGGTCACGCACCAGCTCGGACAGCTGCTCGCTGGAGCTGAGCTCGCGCATCACCAGCCGCAAGCGCGGATGGCTGCTTTGAAAACGCTGCAGCACCTGCGGCAGACCGCAATACAACAAAGTGCCGGCAAAGCCGATCTGCAGCTCGCCTGCCTGCCCCTGCGCCACCTCACGGGCCTCGCGCATGGCGGCCCCAGCCTGCGCCAGCAGGGCGCGGGCGGCGGGCACAAAGGCCTGCCCGGCCGCCGTGAGCTGCACGCCCCGGCTGTTGCGGGTGAACAGTTGGGCCCCGACCGAGGCTTCGAGCTGCTGGATGTTGAGCGAGAGCGGCGGCTGGGAAATCGACAGCCGTTGGGCCGCGCGGCCAAAGTGCAGCTCTTCGGCCAGGGCCAGGAAATAGCGCAGGTGACGGAATTCCATAAATTTAAAGTTTATATTGCCGGATATTGAATCAATATTAGACAACTATTCATGGTCCCGTGACAATGCATTCATGCATCCCAACCATTGGGATCTGACCCCGATTGATTTTCAGGAGATACAAACATGGCCACCAACAAGAACACTTTCAGCTGGGAAGACCCCTTCAACCTCAGCGCCCAGCTCACCGAAGAGGAGCGCCAGGTGCAGGAAGCCGCCCGCGCCTACTGCCAGGAAAAACTGCTGCCGCGCGTGAAGGACGCCTTCCTGAACGAGACCACCGACGTGTCCATCTTCCGCGAGATGGGCGAGCTGGGCCTGCTGGGCCCCACCATCCCCGAGCAGTACGGCGGCGCCGGCCTGAATTACGTCTGCTACGGCCTGGTGGCACGCGAAGTCGAGCGCGTGGACAGCGGCTACCGCTCCATGATGAGCGTGCAGTCTTCGCTGGTGATGGTGCCGATCAACGAGTTCGGCACCGAAGCGCAAAAACAGAAATACCTGCCCAAGCTGGCGCGTGGCGAGTGGATTGGCTGCTTCGGCCTGACCGAACCCAACCATGGCTCCGACCCCGGCAGCATGATCACCCGTGCCAAAAAGGTGGACGGCGGCTACAGCCTGACTGGCGCCAAGATGTGGATCACCAACAGCCCGATCGCCGACGTGTTTGTGGTCTGGGCCAAGGACGACGGCGGCCAGATCCGCGGCTTCATTCTTGAAAAAGGCTGGAAAGGCCTGTCCGCCCCCGCCGTGCACGGCAAGGTGGGCCTGCGCGCCTCGATCACCGGCGAGATCGTCATGGACGAGGTGTTCTGCCCCGAAGAAAACGCCTTCCCCGAAGTGCGCGGCCTCAAGGGCCCCTTCACCTGCCTCAACAGCGCCCGCTACGGCATCGCCTGGGGCGCCTTGGGCGCCGCCGAAGACTGCTACACCCGCGCCCGCCAGTACGTGCTGGACCGCCAACAGTTCGGCCGCCCGCTGGCCGCCAACCAGTTGATCCAGAAAAAGCTGGCCGACATGCTGACCGAAATCAGCCTGGGCCTGCAGGGCTGCCTGGCGCTGGGCCGCATGAAGGACGCGGGCAACGCCCCGGTCGAGGTGACGTCGATTCTCAAGCGCAACAGCTGCGGCAAGGCACTGGACATCGCCCGCATGGCGCGCGACATGATGGGCGGCAACGGCATCAGCGCCGAATACGGCGTGGCGCGTCACCTGGTCAACCTGGAAGTGGTCAACACCTACGAAGGCACACACGATGTGCACGCCCTGATCCTGGGCCGCGCGATCACCGGTATTGCGGCGTTTTCGAACTGAGCCTGGATTCTCGGGTCCAGCCCGAGGACGACGAAACCGGCAAGGGCCGGGGAGGACACCGCCTGCTTTGTCATTCCCCGGCCTGACCGGGGAAGCCATGGCACACCGCCGATTCCCCTCCCAGCTTTACCCAACTTCACTTTCGGTGTATTGACCCGTCAGGCTGTGGCAAACTACATTTACTAACCTGATGGTCAGTAAATGAATTCCACCGAAACCCATCCTCCCCACAAGCGCGAGCGACGCAAGGAAGCCCGGCCCGGCGAGCTGCTGGATGCCGCGCTCGACCTGTTTGTGGAAAAAGGCTTCGCGGCCACCCGTTCCGAAGAAGTGGCGGCCCGCGCCGGCGTGTCCAAAGGCACACTGTTCCTGTATTTCCCGAGCAAGGAAGAACTGTTCAAGGCAGTGGTGCGCGAGAACATGGTGCGCCACCAGACCGAAGGGGCCGAAGAAATCGCCCGCTTCGAGGGACCCACAGCCGCCTTGCTGCAATACCTGATGCTCGAATGGTGGCGGCGCTACGGGGCCACCAAGGCCTCGGGCATTTCCAAGCTGGTGATGAGCGAGGCCAGCAATTTCCCTGATCTGGCGCGCTTCTTTCAGGAAGAAGTGGTCACACCCGGACACGCCATGATCCGTTCGGTGCTGCAGCGCGGCATCGAACGCGGTGAATTCCGGCCCGTGGACATGGACCTGACGGTCCATTCGGTGCTGGCGCCTTTGCTCTTTCTGGTGACCTGGAAGCACTCCATGGCGCCCTGCTGCCCATCCAGCCAGCAGATCGATCCTGAAACTTTCATCCGCCACCACACCGAGCTGCTGGTGCGTGGCCTGTCCGTCTGAAGCAGTCTCCATGAACAAAAACAAGCTCCTGATCCTTGTGGGTATCGCCGCCGCGGCCATCGCCGTGCTCGGCTGGCGTCTGTCGGCCCAGCATGCCCCGGCTTCCTCCCCTGCAGCCAGCAGCCCCCCCGCGCTGGAGCTCGCTGCCGAGGAGGTGTTCACCGCGCATGCCGAAACGCTTTCGCTGGGTTTGCCGCTGTCGGGCGCTCTCAAGGCCACGCAGACCGCATTGGTCAAGGCCCGTGTGGCCGGTGAGCTGATGGACCTGGTGGTGCGCGAAGGCGACACGGTCAAGGCCGGGCAGGTCATTGCGCGCATCGACCCGACCGAATACCAGGCCCGCTGGCGCCAGGCGAAGCAACAAGCCGAATCGGCCAAGGCGCAGATGGACATCGCTCAAAAGCAGTACGACAACAACGAGGCGCTGGTCAGACAGGGCTTCATCTCGCAGACGGCCTTGCAGACTTCGCTCATGAGCCTGAACGGCGCCCGCGCCGCGTGGCAATCTGCCGTGGCTGCCGCCGATGTGGCGCAAAAGGCGCTGGACGATGCCACGCTCAAGGCCCCCATCGGCGGCCAGATTGCGCAACGCCTGGCACAACCAGGAGAGCGCCTGGTGATCGATGCCAAGGTGGTGGAAATCGTCAACCTCGGTCAGTTCGAACTCGAAGCGGCCCTGCCTGCACAGGACGCGACCGGCGTGCAGATCGGCATGAAAGCGCAATTGCAGGTGGAAGGCGTTGACCCGCCCGTCAGCGCCACGGTGCTGCGCATCAACCCGAGCACACAGGCTGGCAGCCGCAGCGTGCTGGCCTACCTGGGCGTGCCTGGCCAGGAGGGCCTGCGCCAGGGCGCATTCGCCCAGGGCACGCTGGGCACCCGCTCCGTCCAGGCCATCGCCGTACCGCTGGGCAGCGTGCGCACAGACAAGCCTCAGCCCTACGTGCAGGTGATCGAAGGCGACCGCGTGCGACATGTCGGCGTGGAGCCCGGCGCTCGTATTCAGGTCGGCAACCAGACCCGGGTGGTCGTCAGCGGCCTGTCCGAGGGTGCGCAGGTGCTGGCGCCCGCCGCCGGCGCCCTGCGCGAAGGCGTGAAGGTCAAGCCTGCCGCCGCAGTCGCGCGCTGAGGACACCGCGCCATGTGGTTCACCAAAGTCAGCCTGAAAAACCCGGTCTTTGCCACCATGATGATGGTGGCCCTGGTGGTGATGGGGCTGTTTGCCTTCCAGCGCCTGAAGGTCGACCAGTTCCCGAACATCGATTTTCCGGTGGTGGTGGTCAGCACCGAGTACCCGGGCGCCTCGCCCGAGATCGTCGAGAGCGAGGTCTCCAAGAAGATCGAGGAGGCCGTCAACTCGATCGCCGGCATCAATGCCCTGACCTCGCGCAGCTACGAAGGCCAGTCGGTCGTGGTGATCGAGTTCCAGCTGCACATGAACGGCCGCAAGGCCGCCGAAGACGTGCGCGAGAAGGTCGCCGCGGTACGCCCCAGCCTGCGCACCGAAGTCAAGGAACCCAAGGTGCTGCGCTTTGACCCGTCCAGCCGCGCCATCTGGTCCCTGGCCGTGCTGCCCGACACCGGGGTGGGCAAGCCGCTGTCCCCCGTGGAGATCACCAGCTGGTCCGAACAGGTTCTGAAAAAGCGGCTGGAGAATGTCCGTGGCGTGGGCGCGGTCACCCTGGTCGGTGGCACCAAGCGCGAAATCAACCTGTACCTGCAACCCGCCGCCATGGAGGCGCTGGGCATCACGGCCGACCAGGTGGTCAATGCGGTCAGAAACGACAACCAGGATATCCCTGTCGGCGCCATCCGCTCGCTGGAGCAAGAGCGCATGGTGCAGGTCGAGTCACGCAAGCTGCGCCCCGAGGACTTTGGCCGCATCATCGTGGGCCGCAAGGGCAATACGCCCATTTACCTGTCGCAGGTGGCGCGGGTACAAGATGGTGCCCAGGAGATCGACACCCTGGCGCTTTACAACGGCCAGCGCACCCAGTTGCTGACCGTGCAAAAGGCCCAGGATGAAAACACCATCGAAGTGATCGATGGCCTGGTCAAGACCGTGGCCGCCATGAAGGCCGAAGTGCCTGCCGGCCTGCGCCTGGAGCCGATCGTCGACACCTCCCGCCCGATCCGCGTGGCGGTCGACAACGTGCGCCGCACCCTGATCGAAGGCGCTCTGCTGACGGTGCTCATTGTTTTCCTGTTCCTCAACTCCTGGCGCTCCACCGTCATCACTGGGCTGACACTGCCGATCTCGCTGATCGGCACCTTCATGTTCATGAACATGTTCGGCTTCACCATCAACATGGTCACCCTGATGGCGCTGTCGCTGTGCGTGGGCCTCTTGATCGACGATGCCATCGTGGTCCGGGAGAACATCGTGCGCCATGTGCAGATGGGCAAGGATGCCTGGAACGCCTCGATGGATGGGACGCAGGAAATTGGTCTGGCCGTGCTGGCGACCACCTTGTCGATCGTGGCGGTGTTCCTGCCGATCGGTTTCATGCAGGGCATCATCGGCAAATTTTTCCACGAGTTCGGCATCACCATCGTGGCCGCCGTGATGATCTCGATGTTCGTGAGCTTCACACTCGACCCGATGCTGTCGAGCGTCTGGCACGACCCCGCCATCCACGCACACGGTGAGCATGCAGCACCGGTCACGCTCTACGACCGGACCCTCGGGCGTGTGACCAACTGGTTTGAAACCGCCACCGACCGTCTGGCTGATGTGTACCAGCAGATCCTGGCCTGGTCGCTGGTCCACAAACGCAAGACGGTGCTGATGGCAATTGCCGTCTTTGTGCTCAGCGTCGTGATGGTCCGCTTCGTCGGCACGGAATTCGTGCCCAAGGCTGACTTCTCGGAAACCAGCGTCGTTTTTCAGACGCCCATCGGCTCATCGCTGG
The DNA here is from genome assembly GCA_964230145.1 of Burkholderiaceae bacterium. Lineage (GTDB taxonomy): Bacteria > Pseudomonadota > Gammaproteobacteria > Burkholderiales > Burkholderiaceae_C > Limnohabitans_A. Next base: position 33,397 of record CAXRGK010000025.1, read on the forward strand.
AAGCCACCGAGGCCAAGGCGCGGCAGGTCGAAGCGATCCTGCGCGAATTCCCCGAGGTGCGTTACACCGTCGCCACGATCAACACGGCCAATGCGCAAGGCAAGCACACCACCAGTGTCTATGTCCGCCTGGTGGACCGCAAGGACCGCCAGCGCGGCGTGGACCAGATGTCGGCCGAATTGCGCGAGCGCCTGCAGCGCGTGCCCGGCATCGTCGTCACCCATGCCGGCACACTCGATGCGGTGGGCGGCAACAAGCAGATTGAATTCTCGATCCTCGGCCCTGACCAGCACGAGCTCGAACGCCTGACCCTGCAGGCCATGGACAAGCTGCGCGCCATTCCCGGCCTGGTGGATCTGGACTCGAGTGTGCGTCCCAACAAACCCACCATCGCCATCAAGGTGCGCCAGGAGTCGGCCTCCGATCTGGGCCTGGGCACGGCGCAGCTGGGTACCCCCCTGCGTGTGCTGCTGGCTGGCCAGACCGTGGGCAACTGGCGGGCACCGGACGACCAGACATACGATGTGAATGTCCGTCTGGCGCCTGAAGCCCGCGACAACCTCCAGGACCTGGAGCGACTGCCCTTCACCGTGGGCGCAGGCGCCGATGGCTCGCCCCGTGTCGTGCGCCTCGGGCAGGTGGCCCAGGTGGTGGAGTCCACCGGCTCCAACCAGATCAACCGCCGCGACCTGACCCGCGAAGTGGCCCTGAACGCCAACACTTACGGGCGCGCCATGGGCGAAGTGTCCGCCGACATCCGCCAGGTGATGAACAGCCTGCAACTGCCGCCCGGCTACAGCTACCAGTTTGGCGGCTCGACCAAAAACATGGCGGAGTCCTTTGGCTATGCAGTCACGGCACTGGCCATGGCCGTGATCTTCATCTACATGATCCTGGCCAGCCAGTTCAAGAGCTTCCTGCAGCCGCTGGCGCTGATGACCTCGCTGCCGCTGACGCTGATTGGGGTGGTGCTGGCGTTGATGCTGTTCCGCTCTACCCTGTCGATGTTCTCGATCATCGGCGTGATCATGCTCATGGGACTGGTGACCAAGAACGCCATCTTGCTGGTGGACTTTGCCATCCGCGCCCGCGAAGAGGGCATGGAACGCAGCGCTGCCCTGCTGATGGCCGCCAAAGTCCGGTTGCGCCCCATCCTGATGACCACCCTGGCCATGATCTTCGGCATGGTGCCGCTGGCTTTTGCCCTGACCGAAGGCTCCGAGCAGCGTGCCCCCATGGGCCAGGCGGTGATCGGCGGTGTCATCACCTCCTCGCTGCTGACTCTGGTCGTGGTGCCGGTGGTCTATTGCTACATGGATGACCTGGCACAGTGGCTGCGCCGCAAGGCCGGATTACCGGCTTCCCGTCAGGGGCATGACACCCCTGCTCAGTAAAATGGTCCGAAACCGACTAACATACCCCATGGAGTAAAAAATGGATCTGAATCAGGCCCGCTTCAACATGATTGAACAGCAAATCCGCCCCTGGGAGGTGCTGGATCCGCAAGTGCTGGAATTGCTGAGCGTGGTGCGTCGCGAAGACTTCGTGCCGCAGGCGCACCAGGCACTGGCGTTCGTCGACATGGAAATCCCGCTGGGCAAAGAGGCCGGTCAGGTCATGCTGGCCCCGCGCGTGCAGGCCCGGCTGGTGCAGGATCTGGCCATCCAGAAAACCGACAAAGTGCTGGAAATTGGCACGGGTTCGGGTTTCACCACCGCCTTGCTGGCCCACCAGGCGGCCCAGGTCCTGAGCTACGAGATCGACGCCGATCTGGCTCGCCAGGCCACAGCCAACCTGCAAAAGGCTGGCATCACCAACGCCAGAGTGCGCCATGCCGACGGCAGCCAGGGCGCTGCGGGCGAAGGGCCTTTTGACGCCATTTTGCTGGCGGGCTCAGTGGCCGAAGTGCCCCAGGTGCTGCTGGAGCAGCTGGCGGTCGGCGGCCGCCTCGCCGCCATCGTGGGCGACGAACCCATGATGCGCGCCACCGTGATCACCCGCACCGGGCCAAACAGCTTCACCACGGCCCAGGCCTGGGATGTGAACGCACCCCGCCTCGCCGGCTTTGCCGAACCTTCGGCTTTCCACTTCTGATCCCCATGCAGCAGATCACCCCGTCTCAGCTCAGTGAATGGGCGCATGCACAGGCACAACGTCCGGTGCTGCTGGATGTGCGCGAGGGCTGGGAAGTGCAGACCGCCTGCGCCCGTCCGGCAGAACTCGATTTCGTGCACATGCCCATGCAGACCATCCCGGCACGCCTGCACGAACTCGACCGCAACCGCCCTGTCGCCTGCCTGTGTCACCACGGCGGCCGCAGCATGCAGGTGGCCCACTTCCTGGCCGGCCATGGCTTCGAGGTGGTGAACGTGGCCGGCGGTATCCACGCCTGGTCGGCCCAGGTCGATCCGAGCATTCCGGTGTATTGATTTTTACGTCTGGCCTTACAGAAAGATGCCCATGTCCACCCTCCTTTTCCGCGCTGCTCCCCTGCGTCGTCTGCCTCTGGCGGTCCTGTTGCCGCTCGCCTTCGCCAGCACGAGCCAGGCCCAGAGCCTGGTGGACATTTATGAAATGGCCAAAGTCCACGACGCGACCTACCAGTCGGCCCGCTCGCAGTACGAGGCCAATCTGGCCAAGGCCGATCAGGGCAAGGCCGCGCTGCTGCCAACGGTGGCTTTGAGTGCCGGGGCTACCCGCACACAGCTGGAGTCGTACGCTATCAAAGGCAGTCCAGCACCCACGCAAGACCGCCCCTACACCACACAGACTGCTGGCATCAATGCCAGCCAGCCGCTGTACCGCCCTGCCAACCTGGCCACTTACCGTCAAAGCCAGAAAGGGCTGGAGCTGGCCGAGGCCGCAATGAGCCAGGCCGAGCAGGACCTGATCGTCCGCGTCAGCCAGGCCTACTTTGATGTGCTGAGTGCCCAGGACAGCCTGGCCTTCGTGCAGGCGCAGAAAGCCGCAGTGGCCGAGCAGCTCGCCAGTGCCAAGCGCAACTTCGAGGTCGGCACCGCCACCATCACCGACACCCGCGAGGCCCAGGCCCGGTTCGACCTGGTGACCGCACAGGAAATCGCTGCCGACAACGACCTGCGCGTCAAGAGCGTGGCCCTGGAACTGCTGGTGGGCAAGGCTGGCCTCAAGCCAAAGCGCATCCAGTCCGGCGCCAAGCTGCCCGCCGTAGATGTGCAAAGCATTGACAACTGGGTCGCGCAAAGCGAGCAACACCACCCCGGCTTGCGGCAAGCGCGCGCCAACCTGGATGTGGCCAAGCTGGAAACGGAAAAAGCCACTGCTGGCCACAAGCCGACCGTGGATTTCACCTTGGGCTACAACTCGCAAAGAAACATCAACGGCACGGCCGTCACGACCGCGAGCACCCAAGCCAACGTCGCTACCGCCGGCATCACTGCCAACCTGCCCTTGTTCGCCGGTTTCGCCACCCAGAACCGCATCCGCGAAGCCGCAGCACTCGAAGACAAGGCCCGCTCCGACCTGGAGGGCGCGCAGCGTCAGGTGGCTCAGGTCACCCGCACGGCCTACCTCGGCCTGCAGGCGGGGCAGGGCCAGGTCAAGGCTTATGAAGCGGCTGAGGCATCGAGCCAGGTGGCGCTCGAAGCCAACAAGCTGGGCTACCAGGTGGGCGTGCGCATCAACATCGACGTGCTCAACAGCCAGAGCCAGCTCTTCCAGACCAAGCGCGATCTGGCCAAGGCGCGATACGACGTGCTGGTCGGCCAGCTCAAGCTGCGCCAGGCGGCCGGTGTGCTCAAGGCCGAAGACCTGCAGCCGATCAACGCGCTGCTGGCGCCCTGACCGCCCGGCCATCGACCATTCGATCGCGGGGGCGGCCTCCTGCCTACCCCAACATCTCTTTCACCAGCCCGGCCACGCGCCGGGCTGCGCCTTTGTGGGCGTGTGAAAACGCCAAGGCTGCGGCAGCGCGGCGTTGACGAGCTGCAGGGTCCTGGGCCAGCGACTGCGCCTCTTGCACGGCCATTTCCATGTCCTGCACGCGGTGGGCGGCACCTGCCTGCTCGGCCTGCTGTGCCGCCTCCAGGAAATTGAAAGTGTGGGGCCCCATCACCACAGGGCACGCGCAGGCGGCAGCTTCGATCAGGTTCTGGCCGCCCAAGGGCTCGAAACTGCCACCGAGCAGGGCAACATCGGCCAGGCTGTAGTAAAGCGCCATCTCGCCCAGGCTGTCGCCCAGCCAGACCTGTGCATCGGCATGCGCAATGGGTCCCGTCTCACCCCAGGTGCTGCGGCGTGACACCGTCAGGCCTGCCTGGCGCAACAGGACCTCCACATCGTCCACACGCTGCGGGTGGCGCGGCACGATCAGCCAGTGCACACCGCTCGACACCGTCTGCAGCGCCTGTAGCCACAAGGCTTCCTCGCCTTCGCGGCTGCTGGCCAGCAGACACACCGGTCGCTGCAGTGCCGCGCGCCATGCCCGGCCTTGCGCCACCTGACCGGGATCGGGTTGGGCGTCGAACTTCAGGTTGCCCGTCACGGCCCGGACATTTGCGCCCAGCGTGCGCAGACGCTGCGCGTCGGCTTCGGTCTGGGCCCAGACGGCCTGCAGGGCCGCATAGGTCGGCCGCATCAGGCTGGCCCAGCGCGAGGCCGAGCGCATGGACTTGTCACTCAGACGGGCATTGACCAAGGCCAGCGGCACCCCAGATCGCGCACTTTGCTGCACCAGATTGGGCCAGACCTCGGTTTCCATGAGCAAGCCGATGCGCGGTTTGAAATGCTGCAAAAAGGCCTGCACTGCCGCTGGCGTGTCCCATGGCTGCCAAACCTGCACATCGCCGCTGCGCAAGAGCTTGGCGCCCTCTGCGCGCCCCGTGGCAGTGCCGTGCGTCAGCAAGACGCGCACATCCGGCAAGGCTTCGCGCAAGGCGTTGAGCAAGATGGACGCGGCACGCGATTCGCCCAGCGACACCGCATGCACCCAGACCAGTTCAGAAGTGGCCTCGGCCGGCTGTGTGTACTGCCCGAAACGCTCGGGCACCGCAACGGCATAGCCTGGCTCGGCCACGGCACGGCGCACCAGTTTGCGACGCAACAAAGGCTGGGCCGCCCACACGAGCAGGTTGTAGAGCGCGTGGCTGAAACCAGGCATCTTCAGCCGAATCAATGCGCCGAAGCGCCAAGCTGTGCGTCGGGCTTGACCTCGCGCAGCAAGGCCAGCATCTCGGCCTCGATGCGGTGCAGGGCCGCTTCGGTGTGGCCCTCAAAGCGCAACACCAGCACGGGGGTGGTGTTGGACGCGCGGATCAGGCCGAACCCATCGGGCCAATCGACCCGCAGGCCGTCGATGATGAACACCTTTGCGGGCGCCTTGAAACGCTCGCCCGCCAGGGCCTGCAGCGTCTGCGTGACCGCATGGGGCTCGCCCTCTGCGCAGGCCACGTTCAGTTCGGGCGTGGAAAAGCTGGTGGGCAAGCCATTGAGCACGGCGTTGGCATCGGGGTGGCGGCTCAGGATCTCCAGCAGACGGCAGCCGGCGTAGGTGCCGTCGTCAAAACCGAACCAGCGCTCCTTGAAGAAAATGTGGCCACTCATCTCGCCACCCAGCGGGGCCTGGCCACCCTGGGCCTCAATGGCCCGCATCTGCGCCTTGATCAGCGAGTGGCCGGTCTTGTACATCAGAGGCTGGCCACCTGCGGCCTCGATGGCCGGGGCCAGGCGCTGCGAGCACTTCACATCGAACAGGATCGTGCCGCCCGGCACGCGCGAGAGCACGTCCTGTGCAAACAGCTGCATCTGGCGGTCCGGGAAGATGTTGTGGCCGTCCTTGGTGACGATGCCCAGCCGGTCACCGTCGCCATCGAACGCCAGGCCCAGTTCAGCGTCGGTGGTCTGCAACGCACGGATCAGGTCCTGCAGGTTCTCGGGCTTGCTCGGGTCAGGGTGGTGGTTGGGGAAGTCGCCATCGACCTCGGAAAACAGCTCGATCACCTCGCAACCCAGCGCGCGGAAAATGGCGGGCGCAGACGCACCGGCGATGCCGTTGCCGGAGTCGATCACGATCTTCATCGGACGCGAGAGCTTCACATCGCCCGTGATGCGGCGGGTGTAGTCGGACAGCACATCGGCCTGTGTCACGCTGCCCCCTGCACGCAGCTGCCAGCCCTCGGTTTCCATGAGGCGGCGCAGATTCTGGATCTCGTCGCCATAAATGGCACGCCCGGCCAGCACCATCTTGAAGCCGTTGTAGTCCTTGGGGTTGTGGCTGCCGGTGACCTGGATGCCGCTGGCGCACAGGGTGCTGGCGGCGAAATACAGCATCGGCGTGGTGCACAGGCCCACATCGATCACGCGGACACCGGCCGCCACCAGACCGCGGATCAGGGCCGCCGACAACATCGGACCGCTCAAGCGGCCGTCGCGCCCCACGGCCACCGTGGTCTGCCCTTCGGCCAGCGCCACCGTGCCAAACGCCCGGCCCAGGCCTTCAGCCACTTGTTCGTTGAGGGTGCTCGGCACGATGCCGCGGATGTCGTAAGCCTTGAAGATGGATGCGGTAACTTGCATGAACGAATATCAACTTAAGAATATTCTTCTCATTTTAGGTCCGACAGACCCTGTCCTGATGGGGGTGTCGCTGGGCGGAGGCAAGCGCTAACATGCCCCAACCATTCCGACCTGCGCAAAGGCCCGTCACACCATGTCTGCCCATCCTTGGCTGCACTGCCGCATCGACTCACCGCTGGGCCAGATCCAGCTGGCCCGCACGGACCGTGGCCTGTGCGGCGCCTGGTTCGTGGACGAGCAAAAACACGCGCCGGCACCCGACCACTTTGTGCCTGCGCAACACAAGCCGGACGATCCACTGCTGCGCCTGGCGGCAGAGCAGTTGCAGGCCTACTTCGCTGGCCGCCTGCAGGCTTTCGACCTGCGGCTCGATCTGAGTGCGGGCACGGTCTTTCAGCAGTCGGTGTGGCAAGCCCTGCTGCACATGCCGCACGGCACGACGGGCAGTTACCTGGCGTTGGCCACCGCGTTGGGCAAACCATCGGCCACGCGAGCGGTGGGCGCTGCCGTGGGGCGCAATCCGGTGAGTATCATCGTGCCCTGCCATCGGGTGCTGGGCCACACAGGTCAACTGACCGGCTATGCCGGAGGTCTGTGGCGCAAACAGGCGCTGCTCGAGCTCGAAGGCCACTCGCTGTTCTGAATGCATTCCACTTCTGCGCGCCCATGGCTGGGCGATTTCCTGCTGCTGGCCGCCATCTGGGGTTCGTCCTTCTTGTTCATGCGCATCGGCGCAGCCGAACTGGGCGCACTGCCCACGGCGGCCCTGCGTGTGGCGATAGCCTCGCTGTTTCTCTGGCCGCTGCTGCGCCTGCGCGGCCAGACGGCTTTGCTGCGCCAGCACTGGAAACCGGTGCTGTTCGTGGGCGTGCTCAATTCGGGCATCCCGTTCGCGCTGTATGCCTTTGCCGTGATGCACATCAGCACCGGTCTGTCATCCATCCTGAACGCCACCGTCCCGCTGTTCGGGGCGCTGGTGGCCTGGGCCTGGCTGGGTGACCGGCCGGGCTTCTCGCGCAGCGTGGGCCTGGCCATCGGCTTTGGCGGCATCGTGCTGCTGGCCGGAGGGCAGGTCGGCTTCAAAACGAATGCCTCGGGCCTCTCGCCCCTGTGGGCGGTGCTGGCCTGTCTGGGCGCCACCACCTGCTATGCCCTGTCGGCCAGCTTCACCAAAAAGCACATCCCGCCCCTGCCCTCGCTGGTGACGGCCACGGGCAGCCAGATCGGCGCCACGCTGGCACTGGCCCTGCCGGCGCTGTGGTGGCACCCCGACCATGTGCCCGGCCTGCACACCTGGGCGGCCATGCTGGCGCTCGGCGTGCTGTGTTCCGGGGTGGCCTACATCCTGTACTTCCGCCTGATCGAACGGGCCGGGCCGGCTCGCGCTTTGACGGTGACCTACCTGGTGCCGGTGTTTGCCGTGGCCTACGGCGTGGCGTTGCTGGGCGAGTCGGTCACGTTGTGGATGCTGCTGTGTGGCGCCATCGTGCTGGCAGGCACCTCGCTGGCCAGCGGCCTGATCAGACTGCCTCGTCCGCCAAAGGCGAAGTGACAGGCGACCTCACGATCCTGACGCGCTGGACCACATCGCGGGCACGCAGCTGTCCGCAGCCACCGTCCACATCCTGCCCGGCCGACTGGCGCAGCTTGGTGAGGATGCCCCGTCGATGCAAGGTGCGCGCGATCTCGGCAGCGCGCTCCCAGCTTGGGCGCTGGTAAGGCAGGTCCGGCACGCTGTTGAACGGGATCATGTTCATGAGCGCGTATTTGCCGCTCAGCAAACGCACGATGCCATCGAGTTCTTCGGGGCCATCGTTGACGCCTTCGATCAGGGTCCACTGGTACTGGATCGGGTAGCCCGTTGCGCGGGCATAGCGCTCACCCGCCTCTACCAGATCCTGCGGATCAAAACGCGGAGCGCGCGGCAACAACTCGGCACGCAGATCGGCTTTGGTGGTGTGCAGCGACAAGGCCAGCGCAGGCTTGACCTGCTGCTGGGGCAAGCGCTCGAAGACGCGCTCATCGCCCACCGTGGAAAACACCAGATTCTTGTGCGCGATGTTGCCTGCCGTGCCCAGCAGGTCAATCGCTTCAAGGACCTGGTCCAGGTTGTGCGAGGGCTCGCCCATGCCCATGAAGACCACCTTTTTAACCGGGCGCAGTGTGCGCGCCAGCGCCACCTGGGCCACGATCTCGGCACTGCCGACCTGGCGCACCAGCCCTTCGCGCCCGGTCATGCAGAACACACACCCCACCGCGCAGCCCACCTGGGTGGACACGCACAGGCCATCGCGCGGCAACAGCACGCTCTCGACCGATTGGCCGTCCTGCAGGCCCACCAAGAGGCGGGCCGAGCCGTCTTCGCCCGGGTGCTGCTCGCGCAAGGTGGTCAAGGCCTTGAGCTGCGCCTCGATGTCGGGCAGGGCTTCGCGCACGGCGGCGGGCATGAAGCTGTCCAGCGGACGGCGGCCCTGCGTCTGCGGCAGGGCCTGCGACCACAGGCGCAGCACGCGGTGTTCGTGTTTCGGGTTGGCCCCCAGCGCACGCAGGTGGGTGCGAATGTCGCTGATGCTCCAGTAAGCCATGCTCAGTAATGCGGGGGAATGTCGTCGCGCAGGTTGCGCGGGGCCGTTGTGCCCGCTTCAGGCAGGCGTTCGCGCATGAGGCGCAGTTCGCCGAGCAGCAGTTCGATTTGCTGTTGCTGGCGGTAGATCTGGTCGCTCAGCTGGTCAATCTGGTCTTCGGCATAAGCGGCCTTCACTTCCAGATCGACCAGGCGGTCTTCAATCGCTTGGGGGATGTCCATGGGCTGTATTTTCGGCGAATCGTCTTGCTGGCTGTGCGGACCCCGATTCGGACTGGCTGGGG
>CAXRGK010000026.1:0-6805 GCA_964230145.1 Burkholderiaceae bacterium
CGGACTACCCCAACCAGGTCAACAACGTCCTGTGCTTCCCCTACATCTTCCGGGGCGCGCTCGACTGCGGCGCCACCAAGATCACCGAGGCCATGAAGATTGCCTGCGTGCGCCAGATCGCCGATCTGGCCAAGGCCGACATCAGCGAAGAAGTGGCCAGCGCCTACGCCGGCCAGGAACTGACCTTCGGCGCCGACTACCTCATCCCCAAGCCATTTGACTCGCGCCTGATCCTGCGCATCGCGCCGGCCGTGGCACAGGCTGCAGCCGAGTCCGGCGTGGCCACGCGCGCCATCACCGACATGGATGCCTACCGCCAGCAGCTGCAAAGCTTCGTGACGCAGACTGGCATCCTGATGCGTCCCATCTTCAACGCCGCCAAGGCGGTGCCCAACAGCCTCAAGCGTGTGGCGTATGCCGATGGCGAAGACGAGCGCGCCCTGCGCGCTGCGCAAATGGCCATTGACGAAAAGATCGCCCACCCGATCCTGATTGGTCGTCCCGCCGTGATCGCCGCCCGCATCGAAAAAGCCGGCCTGCGCATGCGCCTGGGGGGGGACGTGGAGAACGTCAACCCCGAAGAGGACGCGCGTTTTCGCCAGTATTGGGAGCACTACCACCAGCTCATGAAGCGCAACGGCGTGAGCCCGGCCGTGGCCAAAGCCACCGTGCGCCGCTCCAACACCGTGATCGGCGCGCTGATGGTGGCCCTCAAGGACGCCGACGCCCTGATCTGCGGCCTGGCTGGTAGCTACATGACGCACCTCGAGCGCATCGACTCCATCCTGGGTCGCCGCGCCGACGCCTCCAACTACGCCGCCGTCAACGCCCTGATGACCCCGCGCGGTCCGCTCTTCATCACCGACACCTATGTGAACGAGGACCCCAGCGCTGAACAGCTGGCCGAAATCGCGGCCATGGCTGCCGCGGAAATCCAGCGCTTTGGCATCGTGCCCAAGGTGGCCTTCCTGTCGCACTCGACCTACGGCTCGTCCAAGCGCGCCAGCGCACGCAAGATGCGTCTGGCCCGCGACCTGTTCGTGGCGCAGCACCCCGACATCGAATGCGATGGCGAACTGCATGGGGACGCGGCGCTCGAGCCTGAAATCCGCAACGTGTACATGGAAGACAGCACCCTGACCGGCTCGGCCAACCTGCTGGTGTGTCCCAACCTGGACGCGGCCAACATCCTCTACAACGTGCTCAAGACCACCACCAGCGGAGGCGTGACCGTCGGCCCCATCCTGATGGGCACCGCCGGCTCCGCCCACATCCTGACCCCGGCGGCCACGGTACGCCGGGTGTTCAACATGACGGCCCTGGCCGCAGCCCAGAAGCGCTGACCCCGCCGTTCACGCACCTGGTGCACGACGCACCACATGGGGGCACTTTCTAGGGGATGGCCCTGACAAATCACGTCAGGGCCATCCCTGATAATGGGCATCGAACTTGCTAATCGAGTTCACCGTTTATCAAAGCCCAGGAGTCCCCATGAACAAGCGCTTTTTCCTCAAGGCCAGCACTGCACTGGCTGCCGCTGCCGCCTTCGGTTCTGTGCAGGCACAGACCACGCCGATCAAGTTCCAGCTCGACTGGCGTTTCGAGGGACCGTCCGCGCTCTTCCTGGTGCCAGCGGCCAAGGGTTATTTCAAGGACGCCAAGCTGGATGTGACCGTGGACGCCGGCAACGGCTCGGGCGGCGCAGTCACGCGCGTGGCCTCGGGCACCTACGACCTGGGCTTTGCCGATCTGGCCGCCCTGATGGAATTCCACGCCAACAACCCCGACGCCCCCAACAAGCCAGTGGCCATCATGATGGTCTACAACAACACCCCGGCTTCGGTGATGGCGCTCAAGAAAAGCGGCATCAAGAGCCCGGCCGACCTGACCGGCAAGAAGCTGGGCGCCCCGGTCTTTGACGCCGGTCGCCGCGCCTTCCCGATCTTTGCCAAGGCCAACGGCGTGGGCAACGTGGCCTGGACCGCCATGGACCCGCCGCTGCGCGAGACCATGCTGGTGCGCGGCGACGTGGACGCCATCACCGGTTTCACCTTCACTTCGCTGCTCAACATCGAGGCGCGCGGTGTCAAGGCCGAGGACGTGACCGTGCTGCAGTACCCCGACTACGGCGTCAAGCTCTACGGCAACGCCATCATCGCCACGCCCAAGATCCTCAAGGAAAACCCGGCCGCCGTGAAAGCTTTCCTGGCTGCCTTCACCAAGGGCGCCAAGGACGTGATTGCCGACCCGGCCAAAGCCATTGAGGCCGTCAAGGCCCGCGACGGCATCATCAACACCGAGCTCGAAACCCGTCGTCTCAAGCTGGCCATTGACACCGTGATCAACAGCCCCGATGCACGCACCGAAGGTTTCGGGCAGGTCAACCCCGGTCGTCTGTCGCTCATGGCCTCGCAAGTGTCTGACGCCTTCAACACCAAGACGCGCGTCAAGGTGGACGACATCTGGAACGGCTCCTACCTGCCGTCGTCCAAAGAGCTGGACATCCTGCCCAAGGGCAAGAAGTAATCTGCAAGATTCCCCCGGTGACCGCTGTGGTCACCGCCTATCCATGACCGGACCCGGCAGGGTCCGTGCCTGAACCTGCTCAGGACTTTTCCCATGTCCCAAGACGCTTTCGTCGATTTCCAGAATGTCTGGCTCGCCTACAACGAGGCGCTGCTGGCCGAAAACCACTTCGCGGTGGAAGACATCAACCTGCAAGTGCGCCAGGGCGAGTTCATCGCCATCGTCGGCCCCTCGGGTTGCGGCAAGTCCACCTTCATGAAACTCACCACCGGCCTGAAGATGCCCAGCAAAGGGCGCATCCTGGTCGACGGCCAGCCGGTCACCGGTCCCCTCAAGATCAGCGGCATGGCCTTTCAGGCCCCTTCGCTGCTGCCCTGGCGCAGCACGCTCGACAACGTTTTGCTGCCGCTGGAGATCGTCGAGCCCTACCGCTCCAGCTTCAAGCAGAAGAAAGACGAGTACGTGGCCCGTGCCCGCAAGCTGCTGCAGACCGTGGGTCTGGGCGGCTACGAAGACAAATACCCCTGGCAACTGTCGGGCGGCATGCAGCAGCGCGCCAGCATCTGCCGCGCACTCATCCACGAGCCCAAGATGCTGCTGCTCGACGAGCCCTTCGGCGCGCTCGACGCCTTCACCCGCGAGGAACTGTGGTGCACGCTGCGCGACCTCTGGACCGAGCAGCGCTTCAACGTAATCCTGGTCACGCACGACCTGCGCGAATCGGTCTTCCTGGCCGACACCGTCTATGTGATGAGCAAGGGCCCAGGCCGTTTCGTGGTCAAGCGCGAGATCGATCTGCCGCGACCGCGCGACCTGGAGGTGACCTACACCCCCGAGTTCACCAACATCGTGCACGAGCTGCGCGGCCACATCGGCGCCATGCGCAAGAGCGGCGCCGTGATCAACCAGTGACGAGGACACCCACATGAACAAGAAAACACTGGAACGCTGGTCCCCCTGGATCCTGCTGGTCATCACGCTCGTCATCTGGGAAGTGCTGTGCCGCGCCTTCCAGGTCTCGGAATTTGTGTTCCCGAGCCCCTCGCGCATCTGGCAGCAGTTCATGGAATTCAAGGAAGTGATCGCTGGCCACGCCTGGCGCACCTTCTGGGTCACCATGGCGGGTTTTGGCATCGCCATCGTGGTGGGCGTTCTGCTGGGCTTCGTGATCGGCAGCTCGCGCATCGCCTACGCCGCGGTCTACCCGCTGATGACCGCCTTCAATGCCCTGCCCAAGGCAGCCTTCGTGCCGATCCTGGTGGTGTGGTTCGGCATCGGCATTGGCCCGGCCATCCTCACCGCTTTCCTGATCAGCTTCTTCCCCATCATGGTGAACATCGCCACCGGCCTGGCCACACTCGAGCCCGAACTCGAAGACGTGCTGCGCGTGCTGGGTGCCAAGCGCTGGGACGTGCTGGTCAAGGTCGGCCTGCCGCGCTCCATGCCTTACTTCTACGGCTCACTCAAGGTCGCCATCACGCTCGCGTTTGTCGGCACCACCGTGTCAGAGATGACCGCTGCCAACGAAGGCATCGGCTACCTGCTGATCTCGGCCGGCTCGGCCATGCAGATGGGTCTGGCGTTTGCAGGCCTGCTGGTGGTGGGCGCCATGGCCATGGCCATGTACGAACTCTTCAGCTACGTGGAGAAGCACACCACCGCCTGGGCACACCGCGGCTCGCAGGGCGAATAAGCGACACGCCAGCCGCTACAATGGCGGCTTCGGAAGAGTGGCAGAGTGGTCGATTGCAACGGTCTTGAAAACCGTCGACCCGCAAGGGTCCGTGAGTTCGAATCTCACCTCTTCCGCCACCTCAATTTCAAAACGGCCTGCGGGCCGTTTTGCTTTTTGCGATTGGGCTTCTCAGCGGCCATTCCTACGTTCTGGCCACATTCCCGTAATCGACCCAGGCCAGATCCAGCAAGGCTTTGCGGCTGAGGATATGAATGCTGCCCCGCCCCAGGCTGAGCACGCCCTGTCTGGCCATGTTGTTCAGTGCAATGGTGACCGCCTCCCTTCTGACCCCCAGGGCTTGGGCAATCGTCGTGTGCGTCACCGCGACATGATCTGTGTGCACCAGCATTTGCCAGTTCAGCAACCAGTGGACGACCTGCTGGTCGATGGAACTGAATGTTTTATCCACCAATCTTTGGGCGATTTCACGCACCAACTGGCAAGTGATGTGCGCCATCAGCTGAAACATGCCTTCACCTCTGAGCACTTCAGAGCGGAAAACCTCTGCAGTGCAACGGTAAGCAAAACCAGCCTTGCGAACCACCGCCGAATAAAAAGATTTGTGATGCAGGTTGTGGATGCCCACCAGCCCGCGGTCTCCCGCCAGAAAAATTTCAGCCGTCCCGCCTTCCGTCAGTTCCACCTGGGCAGCAATGATGCAAGTCGTCGGGAAATAACGGTACATGCAAGGCTCGTCACCATGAAAAAGCACTTGTCCCTTGTCCACATGAATGCATTGCAGATGAGGGAGAAGCCGCTCGTAATCGACCTGAGGCAATTGCGCGAGCAAACCGTTCAATTTAGGCGATTGCATACGTTCCGTCTTTCGTTTTTTGTATGCAATTATTTGTTGTGGCTGCTTGGCCGCGGCTTACAACTCAAGGCCAATTCGTCGATTCGGGAAAAATCAGTTTTCCCCGTATTCACGCATTTTGCGTGACCTGGCGCATGGAAACTGCGGTCAGCAGTCAACCCGAGCGACGCACGTCAATCGAGCAAGTCGGATTTGAGCCTGCATTGCCGATGCGAGACGATCACCCATTTCATGATGTATGCCCCCAAAAGAGCCCCAAGAATATCGCCCAGAATCATCCACAACACCTGAACGGGCGCCACCAGTTTGGAAGGGTCCAGCACTGACCACATCGCGTGGTGCAGTACCGCATTGGCAATCGCATAAATCAGCGTCAGAAAGGTCAGATCCTTCAGCGAGGTGAGCTCGACATCCCGTTTGGCATGCAGCCTGAAAAGGGACAAGGCCAGCAAGGGTCCGCCTGCAGAGCACAGGCTGTTGAGCAATGCCACCGAGGTGACCTCGTCGAAATACTGCATCAACAGCATGCCCCCCAGCAGGGTGGCCACAGTGCCACTGGTCCGACCCAGGATCAGGACATTGGCCAGCCGCATGAAGGCTGGCAGATAGATCAAGCCGATGTGAGGAGAAACCTCGGCAAATTTGAAAACCCAGCCGTTCACGATGTGCACGACGGGAAAGATAATTGCAAACAGAATGATCAATAAGAAGTTCATAAGAGTAAATATTTGATCTTCTTCAAATCATATCAATATCAACCCGTTCTTTTACTTACGCTGACCCGGGGCCATCAACCCATTTTCAATGCACGATTTCATCGTGACATTATTTATAAATGCAGCGTAAACCCTTATCACATTTTCATTTTTAAAAATCAACTTATAGACAAGAGTGCATACAATTTGTTCATGAAAGAAAATACCCGCTCACTGTTTATTGGCGCGTATCTCAGGTTCCTGGAACTGAGCTCGGCTGTAGAGGCTTTGCCGGGCATGGACTTTTTCGACCCCAACCACAAAGCCTTGTTTGAAGCCATCTTGCTGAGCTGGTCTCAAGGACGTGCCATGACGGTTCGAGAAGCGATTGGCCGGGCCAAACTGGGATCTCCAGCCACGCTGCACAAACGTCTGGTCCGTTTGCGTCAGGCCGAGCTGATTGCAGTGGAGTTCATTGCCGGTGACCGCCGGTCCAAGCTGCTGGTACCAACCGAAAAAGGGCTGGACTATGTCAGCAAATACGGCAGCCAGCTGGCGCAGCTGAGCCTGTCACCTGTCGCGTACCCGCGTTGACCTTCCCGCCAGCACCTGGCGTTTTTCTTCACCACAACACAGGCTCGGGCGTTCAGCCAGGCGGGCATTGCGCTCGCGCAAGATGCCCGCCTTCTGGCGTTAACCGCAGGCGCCCACAAAGCCGCACTGCGTGCAGTACTCGCAGCCGTCCTTCTTGATGACGGCATGGGCCCCGCAGTCTGGGCATTTCTTGCCGGCCATCACCCCCGTCGCTGAACCTGCCACCGGCGCGGCAGGTGCCGGCGTCTTGACCTCGGGCAGCGGCAACGCCAGCTGGTCGGACTGCATCTGGCGCTTGGCGCGCAGCTCCAGAATGTTCTGCACCGCCCAGGCAATCGCCGCCACCTCGGAGTCATGCCACAGCGGCACCTGGGTGCCGTCTTCGCGCACCTTGTAGCCGTAGCGCACCGGGCCACGGTCCCAAGCCACCTTGCGCATGTC
>CAXRGK010000027.1:0-3796 GCA_964230145.1 Burkholderiaceae bacterium
GAGAGCAAAGCCAGGATCAGCAGGCCCAGCCCGATGCTGAAGAACTTGGTGGACAAACGCTGGTAAATTTTCATCGCAGGCGATCGTAACGGCTGCGCTGCCTGTCCGAGAAAAGCCGGCATAGTTCTGACGAACGATGCCCCATGCACCTTTGCAGGATTCCACAAGAGTCAAAGTCATACGATAGTCCACACCATGAACGTTTCGCCTCATGACTCGGCTTTGTGGGCTTCCACCCTGATCCAGAGCCGCCGCACCACCTTGCCCAAACGCCTGTGCGAGCCAGGCCCAGACGCGGGCCAGAAACGCCTGATCCTCGAAGCCGCCGCCGCTGCCCCTGACCACGAGCAGCTCCTGCCCTGGCGTTTCATCGAGATACCCGAAGCGTGTCGCGCGGCGCTTGGCCAGGCTTTTGAAGACGCCCTGATGGACAGGGACCCGAGCGCCAGCGAGGATCAACGTCTGCAGGCCCGGGACAAAGCCGCGCGCTCCCCCTGGCTGCTGCTGGTGGTGGTGCGCACGGGGGGGCAGCCCGATGACATCCCCGCCCATGAACGTCTGCTGTCAGCCGGTGCAGCGGTGCAAAACATGCTGCTCATGACCGCCGCACTGGGTCTGGGCTCGAGCCTGACCAGCGGGAAAGCCATGACATCTTCCGCCCTGCGCACACTGTTCAGACTGAGCGATCAGGAGCAGGCCGTGTGCTTTGTGAATGTCGGCCATATCCAGAACGCCCGCAAGGAGCGGCCCCGGCCAGGCGTGGAGCAATATTTTTCATGCCTGGACGAAAGACCTGGGCATGCCCAAGACCCTGCGGATCAAGCGCGTGCGGGTACCCGTTTTTCTGTCAGGGTCAGAAACCAAAAGAGATGACGAAAAATCGACATTTCTATAAAATAGTATTTATGACGCCTATTACCCGCTCTCCACTGGCAAGCGCCTATTTCCGCTTTCTGCAGTTGGCCCGTGCTGTGGAAGCGCTGCCCGATGGCGCTCCCATGGATGCCAACGAATCCGCCTTGCTTGAAGCCGTGGTGCTGCGTTGGCATGAAGGTCATGCCATGACCGTGCGTGAAGCCATCAACCTCGCGGAGCTGGGCTCACCGGCCACCCTGCACAAACGGATCACGCGCCTGCGCAACAAGGACATGCTGGCCACCTACAGCG
Organism: Burkholderiaceae bacterium; assembly: GCA_964230145.1. Classification (GTDB taxonomy): domain Bacteria; phylum Pseudomonadota; class Gammaproteobacteria; order Burkholderiales; family Burkholderiaceae_C; genus Limnohabitans_A. The sequence goes on from CAXRGK010000027.1 coordinate 1,168, forward strand.
AACCTGGCGACCGGCGCGCCAAGTTCCTGGTTCCCACCCAGCAGACCCTCGACTACTTCGACCGCCTGGGACAATCCCTGCAACAAGTGCAAACGATCCACGCAGCATGATTCGCTGGCGGGCTTCCTTGCTCGAATGGGCGCTGATGGTTCTGATCAGCGCCTTTTTATTTGTCGAATTCTTCAGGCTCAACGACTTTTTGTTCGCGTCACTGGAGCATGCACAAGGCATCAACTGGGTGTTTCTGCCTGCGGGATTTCGTGTGTTGCTGGTGCTGGTGCTGGGCGTGCCTGGCGCACTCGGCATCGCCACGGGCACACTGTGGCTGAACATGGACAGACTGGACAGCCCCTGGCTGCTCTTCCTGATGGCTACCGGTCTCGCGTCCGGCTTTGGCCCTTGGTGCGTGAAATACGCCATGGAAAAACGCGGCTGGCTGAACCCTGAACTGAGAAACATCAACAGCGCCTGTCTGTTGCAGTTCGTCTTGCTCTATGCCGCCGTCAATGCCGTGTCTCACCAGATCATTTTCTGGGGCTTCTCGCTCACTGACAGCCGCCCCTGGGTTGATGTCTGGCCGATGTTTATAGGCGATCTGGTCGGCGCATTGGTTGTTCTCTACGCCTTCAAAATGAGCCTGCCCTGGCTCAGGAGCCTGGTTCAGTCCCGTTCCTGAGCACTTTCGCGGCTGTCGCTGTCGGGCAAAAACAGGGCCTGCAGATCGCTGAGGAAATCAAAGCCTTTGGGCGTGGGCCACACCCGGGTCCAGTCCCGCTCGACCAGGCCCAGGCGCTCGGCTTCCTTCAGGCCCTTCTGGATGCTGGTCAGGGCCAGGCCGGTGCGTTCCATGAAGTCGGTCAGGGCAAAGCCCTCTTTCAGGCGCAAGGCATTGAGCATGAACTCGAAGGGCAGATCCGCACGCGAGACCTCGTCGCTTTGCGTGACCGGTTCGCCGGCCATCGCCTGTTTCATGTAGAGCTGTGGCTCCCGAAAACGCACCTGGCGCACGATGCGGTGGGCAAAGCTGAGCTTGCTGTGGGCCCCCGCGCCTATGCCCAGGTAGTCGCCAAACTGCCAGTAGTTCAGGTTGTGCGCGCAGGCATGGCCTGCTCTGGCATAGGCCGACACTTCGTAGCGCCCCAGCCCGGCCGCTGCCGTGCGCTCGGTGATGCGGTCCATCATGGCAAACGCTTCGTCGTCTTCAGGCAAGGCCGGCGGGTGTTTGGCGAACAGCGTGTTGGGCTCGATCGTCAGGTGGTAGATCGACAGGTGCGGTGGCGCAAACGACAGCGCGGTCTCGACATCTTCGGTCAGCTGCGCCAGGGTCTGGCCGGGCAGCGCGTACATCAGGTCGAGGTTGAAGGTGTCGAACACCTGCGCGGCTTCGCTCACCGCAGCCAGTGCCTGCGCCCGGTCGTGCACGCGACCCAGCGCTTTCAGGTGCGCGTCGTGGAAGCTCTGTACCCCGATCGACAGGCGCGTGATGCCCGCCTGCCGGAAGGCCTTGAAGCGGTCTTTTTCAAAAGTGCCGGGGTTGGCCTCCAGCGTGATCTCGCAGTCGGCCGACAGGCGCAGGCGCGCGCGCAGGCCGCTCACCAGCCGGTCGATGGCCTCGGGCGAGAACAGGCTGGGCGTGCCGCCACCAAAAAAGATGGTGTGGACGGTGCGGCCCCAGATGAGCGGCAGGCTGGCTTCGAGGTCGGCAAACAGCGCGTCGATGTAGGCGTCCTGCACGCTGCGCGCGTCTTGGGGCCCGCGCCATTCGTGCGAGTTGAAGTCGCAGTAGGGGCACTTCTTGATGCACCAGGGCAGGTGCACATACAGCGACAGCGGCGGCAGGCCCGGCAGCTGCAGCAGGCCCGGACGCATCGCATGGACCGGATCGAGCGGGTGGCTCATGCCTTCAGGCCCCAAGCCAGCGCTCGCGCATGAGCGCCAGCATCTGCTGCACGGCGCGGCCGCGGTGGCTGTGGGCGTTTTTTACCTCCACCGGCAATTCGGCAAAGGTCTTGCCAAACTCGGGGATGAACATCACCGGGTCAAAACCAAAACCGTTGCTGCCGCGCCGTTCGGTGGCGATCTCACCTGTGACGCGCCCCACCGCGATCAGCGGCTCGGGGTCATCAAACGAGCGCAGCGCCACCAGCGTGCTGACCATGGCCGCGCGGCGGTTGGTCGTGCCCTGCATCTGTTCGAGCAAGGCCGTCACGTTGTTGTCGTCGCTTTTTTCGTAGCCAAAGCGCGTGGCGTAGTACGCCGTGTCCACACCGGGCTGGCCGCCAAAGGCGTCCACGCACAAACCGGCGTCGTCGGCCAGCGCGGGCAGGCCCGAGAGTTTGGCGGCATGGCGCGCCTTGGTCAGCGCGTTTTCAACGAAGGTACGGTAGGGCTCCTCGGCCTCGGGGATGTTCAGGTCCGCCTGCCGCACCAGTTCCATGCCCAGCGGGGCCAGCATGGCCTGCAGCTCGGCCAGCTTGCCTTTGTTATTGGAGGCCAGAACGATCTTCATCGCTTCACTGGCCCTTACCCTGGGCCAGGGCCTTCTTTTGCAGCTGCACCAGCTCGCCGATGCCTTTTTCGGCCAGGGCCAGCATGCGGTCCATCTCCTTGCGCGTGAAGGCCACACCCT
>CAXRGK010000028.1:0-2459 GCA_964230145.1 Burkholderiaceae bacterium
AGGTCCTTGGCGAACTCGATGATCAGGATCGCGTTCTTGGCCGACAGGCCGATGATGGTGATCAGGCCGACCTTGAAGTACACGTCGTTGGGCATGCCGCGCAGCCACACGCCCGCCAGCGAGCCCACCACGCCCAGCGGCACCACCAGCAGCACCGCCACCGGAATGCTCCAGCTCTCGTACAGGGCCGACAGACAGAGGAACACGGCCAGCATCGAGAACAGCAGCAGGATGCCGGCCTGGGCGCCTGAGAGCTTTTCCTCGCGCGATTGGCCGGTCCACTCGTAGCCGATGCCTTGCGGCAGCTGGCTGGCCAGGCGCTCCATCTCGGCCATGGCGTCGCCGGTGGAGTAGCCAGGCGCGGCATCGCCGCCGATCTTCATGGCCGGGTAGCCGTTGTAGCGCACGGTCTGCACCGGACCAGTCACCCAGCGCACGCTGCCGATGGCCGACAGCGGCACCAGCTGGCCCTTGTTGCCCGGCACCGTCAGGCGCAGCACATCATCGGGCTGCATGCGGGCGCGGGCTTCGGCCTGCACGATCACGCGCTGCAGGCGACCGCCGCTCGGGAAGTCGTTGATGTAGGCCGAGCCCAGCGCGGTCTGCAGCACATTGCCCACCGCGTCAAACCCGACGCCCATGGCGGCGGCGCGTTCGCGGTCGATGTCCAGCTGCAGCTGGGGGGCGTCTTCCAGCCCGTCGGCACGCACGCCTTGCAGCATCTTGCTCTGGGCGGCCATGCCCAGCAGCTGGTTGCGCGCGGCCAGCAAGGCGTCGTGGCCCAGGCCGCCTCGGTCCTGCAGGCGGAAGTTGAAGCCAGTGGCCGTGCCCAGTTCGGGAATCGGCGGCGGTGACAGCGGGAAAATGAAGGCGTCACGCACGCCCATCAGCGCGCCGAAAGCCCGTCCGGCCAGTGCCTGCGCACTCTGCCCTGGGCCGGTGCGCTCGTCCCAGGGCTTGAGCGGCACAAAGGCCAGCGCGGCGTTCTGACCCGAGCCCGAGAAGGAAAAGCCCAGCACGCCCACCACCTTGTCGACTTCAGGCTGGGCGAGGAAGAATTCCTCCACCTTTTGCATGGCCGCTTCGGTGCGGTCACGCGAGGCGCCCGGCGGCAGCTGCACGTTCACGATCAGGTAGCCCTGGTCTTCACTGGGCAAAAACGAGTTGGGTAGCCGCTGGTACATGAAGGCCGCCACCGCCACGATGGCGCCATAGACCAGCAGCCAGCGGCCGGCACGCGGCAGCATGCGGGCCACGCCCGCCTCGTAGCCATGGGTGGCCTGCTTGAAGCGGCGGTTGAAAACGCCGAAGAACCCTTTCTTGTCGTGGTGTCCGGGCGCCACCGGCTTGAGCAGCGTGGCGCACAGCGCTGGCGTGAGCGACAGCGCCATGGCGGCCGAGAACACCATGGACGCCACCATGGCCAGCGAGAACTGGCGGTAGATGTTGCCCACCGAGCCGCTGAAAAACGCCATGGGCACGAACACCGAAATCAGCACCACCGTGATGCCGACGATGGCCCCGGTGATCTGGCCCATGGCCTTGATGGTCGCTTCGCGCGGCGGCAGACCTTCGTCGGCCATGATGCGCTCGACGTTTTCCACCACCACGATCGCGTCGTCCACCAGGATGCCAATGGCCAGCACCATGCCAAAGAGCGTGAGCACGTTGATGGAAAAGCCCATCGCCAGCATCACGCCAAAAGTGCCCAGCAGGGCCACCGGCACCATGATGGTGGGGATCAGGGTGTAACGGATGTTCTGCAGGAAGACCAGCATCACGATGAACACCAGCACGATGGCCTCGACCAGGGTCTTGGCCACTTCCTGGATCGAGATGCGCACGAACCTGGAGCTGTCGTAGGGCACGTCGTAACCCACGCCTTCGGGCATGTAGGTCTTGAGTTGCGCCATGCGCTCGCGCACGCCCGTGGCGGCAGCCAGTGCGTTGCCCGTGGGCGAGAGCTGGATGCCCAGACCCGTGGCCGGCATGCCGTTCAGGCGCGAAGACGAGACATAGGCCTGGCCCGCGACTTCGATGCGGGCCACGTCTTTCAGGCGCACGCTCGATCCATCGGCGTTGGCGCGCAGCAGGATCTGACCAAACTGCGCCACGCTGGAGAGCTGGCCGTTGACTTTGACGGTGGCGTACTGGGTCTGACCCGCCACATTGGGCAGGCCACCGATGCTGCCGGCCGACACCTGCAGGTTCTGCAGGCGGATGGCGTTGTTCACATCGTTGGCCGACAGGCCCACGCCTTGCAGCTTTTGCGGATCGATCCACACGCGCATGGCTTTTTCGGTGCCGAACAGTTGCACCTGGCCCACGCCGGGCACACGCAGCAGTTCGGGCTGGATGTTGCGTACCGCATAGTCACCCAGCGCCACCGGGTCCCAGTTGGCATTGCTGGACGTCAGCATCACGAACATCAGAAAGTTCGAGCGCGCCTTGTCCACCCG
>CAXRGK010000029.1:0-12954 GCA_964230145.1 Burkholderiaceae bacterium
TGGTCGGAGGCCGCCCCCGCGGCCGAAAGCTTTTTACGAGCAAGCTCAGGACTTCATGCCCAGTCCCAGCCGTTCGATGGTGCGCTTTTCCTTCACGTAGCTGGCCAGGATGAAGTTGGTGTAGGCCTCGCTGTCCATGTAGATCACCGGCTGGTCGTATTTTTCGAATGCCGCAAGCACCGCGGGATCGCTCAGCGTTTTCTTGAAAGCGTCCTGCAGTTTGCGCACGATGGCCGGATCCATGCCGCGCGGGCCGCCGATGCCGAAGGGCGAGTCGGAGACCGTGTCGTAGCCCAGTTCGTTGAGCGTCGGTACTTTGGGCCAGCGCTTGGTGCGCTTGCTGCCGTAGGTGGCCAGCAGGCGCAGGGCGCCCGAGTCCACATGGGGCGCCCATCCGGTGGCGTCGCTGTGGGCGTTGATGTGGCCCCCCAGCAGGGCCTGCAGACCATCCGCGCTGCCCTTGAAAGGCACATGGGTGAGCTGGATGCCGGCTTTGCTGGCGAACTCTTCCACTGCCAGGTGTGGGGTGGTGCCATTGCCGGTGGAGCCGTAGCTGAATTTACCCGGGTTGGCTTTGGCATAGTCGACCAGGTCTTTCACCGTCTTGAAAGGCGAGTCGGCTTTCACCACGATGCCAAAGGTATAGCCCGTGAGGCAGGCAATGTAGGTGAAGTCCCGCAGCGGATCGAATTGCATCTTTTGCATGTGCGGCAGGCGAGCCACCCCAATGGTCAGTTGCGAGAGGGTGTAGCCATCGGGCGCGGCCTTGACCAGCTCGTTGGGTCCGAGCATGCCGCTGGCGCCGGGCTTGTTCTCGACGATGACCTGCTGGCCCAGCACCTTGGTGGCACTGTCGGCGAGGGCACGCATCACCATGTCGCTCGAGCCTGAAGCCGGCCAGGGGCAGATGAGCTTGATCGGGCGATTCGGAAAGTTCTGCGCTTGGGCCAGTGCAGGCAGGGCCAGGCTGGCGGCGGCGGCACTGCCGGCCTGAAGAAACTGTCGGCGGTGGAATTCGGTCATCGTGGGTCTCCTTGAATGTTTGTGCCGCCATTCAAGGCAAACTTGTGCCGACCGGCAAGAGGGACAACCCCCGGCGGAGGTCGCCTGTGGGACGCGCTCAATCGCCCAGCACGATCCCTTCTCGCCTGGGGTCGGCGCCGCCGAACCAGCCGGTGGCGGTCCGCTCGATGGCTTGAAGGCCGCTGGTCATCTCCATCTCGCGCACTTCGTGACCGCGGGCCTTCAGTGCTTCGGTCATGGCCAGGCCAAAGCGCCCAGATTCCAGAAGGGTGGGGCCATTCAACGAGCCGAAATTGGGCAGGCTGATGGCCTGTTGGGCATTGAGTCCACCGTGCAGCGTGCCAGCCAGCAGCTTGGCGGTGTAGTGGATGATCAGTGCCCCGCCCGGGCTGCCGCCGCTCATGAGCAGCTCGCCGCTGGCCTTGTCGAACACCAGCATGGGCGACATGGACGAACGCGGACGCTTGCCCGGCTCGACCCGGTTGGCGATCGGGCGGCCCTGCGCATCCGTTGCGGCGAAACTGAAATCGGTGAGCTGGTTGTTGAGCAGAAAGCCGCCGGGGCGTGCAGGATCGGTCGTGACCATGCGGCGCGCACCGAAAGCAGCTTCGATGGTGGTGGTCATGGCCACGGCGCGGCCGTGCGCATCGACCACGCTGATGTGGCTGGTGCCGTACTCGGGCTGCATCGGCATGGGCGCGAAAGATGTCTTGGTACCGCCCGGCTGGCCGGGTGGCGCCACTTTCATGGATTGCGCGCCGATCAGTGTGCTGCGCAGGCGCAGGTAGTCGGGCGCCAGCAGGCTGCGCCAGTCGCCACCCGGTGCGCTGACGAAATCCGGGTCGGCCACAAACTGTGCGCGGTCCGCAAAGGCCAGGCGCGAAGCTTCGGTGTAGCGGTGGACAAAGTCGGGCGAGGGCAGTCCACCCGCCCATTCGGCACCTTGCGGTGTGGTGTGCCCAAGCAGGCCCAGGATCTGTCCAATGGCGATCTGGCCTGAAGACGGGGGTGGAAAACCGCAGATGCGGTAGGTGCGTGCCCGCGCCGTGTGGTCAAGACACAGTGCTTCTCGTTCGCGCGGCCGGTAGGTCTGCAGGTCGTCCAAGCTCAGGGCACCGGCCAGTGGCGGCTGGGCAGTGCGTGCCACGATGGCCTGCGCCACAGGACCTTCGTGCAAGGCGCGGCTGCCCTGCGCTGCAATGCGACGCAGCACATGGGCGTATTCGGGATTGCGCAACACATGTCCGACTGGCCAGGCCTGGCCCTTCGCGTCATAAAAGAAGCGGGCCGCCAGCGGGTCTTTTCTGAGGTGCGGGTCGGTCTGCAACAGCGTGTGCAGGCGCGGACTGACCTGAAAGCCCTGCTCGGCCAGGGTGATGGCCGGTGTGAACAGTTGCCCCCAGGGCAGCGTGCCGTGCTGGCGGTGCGCGGTTTCAAGCATGCGTACAGCGCCAGGTACGCCCACTGCACGGCCGCTGAGCACCGCTTCATCAAAAGGCAGGGGCTTGCCGTTTTCCAGAAACATGTCCGTGCGGGCGCCGGCCGGGGCGGTTTCGCGGCCATCGAAGGCTTGCACGCGGCGCCCGTCAAAGTGCAGCAAGAATGCCCCGCCACCAATTCCACTGGACTGCGGCTCCACCAGTCCCAGCACCAGTTGCACTGCGATGGCGGCGTCCAGTGCCGAGCCGCCGGCCCGCAGGAGTTGAAGTCCGGCATCGGTCGCCAGCGGGTTGGCGGCCGCCACCGCCTGCCGGCTGTAGGCCCAGCCTGGCTTGTCGGTATGGCCGCTGGCGGCCTCGGGCTGCTCGGGCACGCTGTAGCGCCAGGCACTGACGGGTGGCGGGCTGCTGCAGGCGGTCAGCAGCGCCAGGGTGAGCAGGCTCAGGGGCAGGAACTTGTTCATGTGTCCATGCTAGCGCTCCAAACGACAACAGGCCCCCAAGGGCCTGTCGCGTGGGTGGCGTGAAGTTCAGTTCACTTCGGTGCCAGGCGGATGGCGCCATCCAGGCGGATGACTTCGCCGTTGAGCATGTCGTTTTCGATGATGTGCTTGGCCAGCTTGGCGTAGTCTTGCGGGGTACCCAGGCGGCTGGGGAAGGGCACACCAGCGGCCAGCGCGTCCTGCACCTCCTGTGGCATGCCAAACAGCATGGGGGTGCCGAAGATACCGGGGGCAATGGTCATGTTGCGGATGCCGTTGCGCGCCAGGTCGCGGGCGATGGGCAGGGTCATGCCGACCACGCCCCCTTTGGAGGCGGCATAGGCGGCTTGCCCGATCTGTCCGTCGTAGGCGGCGACGCTGGCGGTGCTGATGAGCACACCACGCTCGCCGGTGGCTTCGGGTTCGTTCTTGCACATGGCTTGAGCCGCCAGGCGGATCATGTTGAAAGTGCCCACCAGGTTGACCATGATGGTCTTGGTGTAGACACCGAGGTTGTGGGCGCCGCTCTTGCCCACGGTCTTTTCGGCGGGGGCGATGCCCGCGCAGTTGATGAGGCCCATCAGCTTGCCCAGGGAGAGGGCTTTGGCGACCACGGCCTGGCCGTCGGTTTCGCTGCTGACATCGCACTTGACGAAGGCGCCACCGATCTCCTTGGCCACGGCTTCGCCTTTTTCCGCCTGCATGTCGGCGATCACCACCTTGCCGCCGTTGGCCGCCAGCATGCGCGCCGTGCCTTCGCCCAGGCCCGAAGCCCCGCCAGTCACGATGAAAACCTTGCCTTGAATGTCCATGTCTCGCTCCTGAGATGATTGACGTTAACGTAAACGTCAATTATGCACAACTGCTTACCTTTTGGCCACGCGGTGTAGTTCTCAGGGTGTATGGTCGGGGACGCTCAGCCTTCCTAGCATGCTGCAACGCCCACCAAGGGACAGGAGCAGAAGATGGAAATGCCGTTCAAGGATATGCCTGTGGCCGATCGGCTGGTGCGATCGGATCGGGACCGGCGCGCCCGCGAGTTGCTGGCCGAGGCTGGCATCATGGTCAATGGTGGACGTCCCTGGGACATGCGCATCCACCACCCGGACACGCTTGACCGAGTCCTCAGCCGGGGCAGTCTGGGTCTGGGCGAGAGTTACATGGACGGCTGGTGGGACAGTGAGCGCGTGGACGAGCTGATCTGCAGGGTCTTGCAGGCCCGGCTGGATCAGCAGGTGGGGCGGCCTGGCTGGTGGTGGGCCTTGTTGCGGGCCAGATTGACGAATCTGCAATCGCTCAACCGGGCATGGCAAGTGGGGCGGGTGCATTACGACCTGGGCAACGAGCTCTACGCCGCCATGCTGGACCCGAGCATGGCCTACAGCTGCGGCTACTGGGCGCAGGCCACAGATCTGGCGCAGGCGCAGCAGGCCAAGCTGGAACTGGTCTGCCGCAAGCTCCAACTGTCGCCGGGCATGACGCTGCTGGACATCGGTTGCGGCTGGGGCAGCCTGATGTTGCACGCCGCGCGCCACCATGGTGTGCAGTGCGTCGGCTTGACGGTTTCGCGGGAACAGGCCGCCTGGGGCCAGGCGCACGCACAGGGCCTGCCGGTGCGCTTCGAGCTGATGGACTACCGCCAGTTCAACCCCGAGGGCAAGGTCCGCTTCGACCGCGTGGCCTCGATCGGCATGTTCGAGCATGTGGGCCGCAAGAATTACCGCGCGTATTTCGACATGGCGCACCGTTGCCTGAGCGATGAGGGGCTCTTTCTGCTGCACACCATTGGCAAGAACCAGTCGGGTGCCAGCACCGATCCTTGGATTGAGAAATACATTTTTCCGAACGGTGAATTGCCCTCGATGGCCGAGCTGGCGTTTTATGCCGAAGACTTTGTGGTGGAAGACTGGCACAACTTTGGCGCCGATTACGACCGCACGTTGATGGCCTGGCACGAGCGTTTTGAAGACGCCTGGCCCAGACTCAGCCAACGCTACGACGAGCGCTTTTACCGGATGTGGCGTTACTACCTGTTGTGTTGCGCTGGTACATTCAGGGCCCGTGACAACCAGCTGTGGCAAGTGGTGCTGTCACCGCGCGGTGTGCCAGGGGGCTACCGCCGTCCCTTGCTTTGAAAGACCTTCATGCCCTTGTTGTCCCGCGTGTTCATGGCCCTGGGGGCCGTATTTGCCGCGCTGTCGGTGGCCCTGTCGGCTGCGGCGGCGCATGTGCCGGCGCTGCAGCAGGCGGGCGCGTCGTTTGCGGCCGCACTGGAGCAACAGCAGTTTCATGCCTTGGGTCTGGTGCTGGTGGGACTGTTGCTGGACCGACGCGCCAGCCTCTGGCTGGCGGCATCGGGGGCGCTGATGCTGGTGGGCATGCTGCTGTTCTGTCTGAACATCCATGTCCGCATCCTCTGGGGCTGGGATGCGGCGCGCGCCCTGGTTCCTGCAGGCGGCAGCGCCTTCATCTTGGCCTGGCTGGCCTTGGCCGTGGGTGTGCTTTGGCCAGAGCGTTGATCAGTGGCGGATCAGGTGGTCAAAGGCGCTGAGCGCGGCCTTGGCGCCTTCGCCTGCGGCGATCACGATCTGCTTGTAGGGCACCGTGGTGCAATCACCGGCTGCGAACACCCCGGGCACATTGGTGTGGCCCTTGGCGTCCACCACAATCTCGCCGAACTTTGACAGCTCGACCGTGCCCTTGAGCCATTCGGTGTTGGGCACCAGACCGATCTGCACGAACACGCCGGCCAGTTCCACATGATGCTCGGTGCCGTTGGCGCGGTCCTTGTAGCGCAGGCCATTGACCTTGCTGCCGTCGCCGGTGATTTCGGTCGTCTGCGCATTCACATGGATGGTGACGTTGGGCAGGCTCTTGAGCTTGTCCACCAGCACGGCGTCGGCCTTGAGCTGGTCGGCAAATTCCACCAGCGTGACGTGTTCGACAATGCCGGCCAGGTCAATGGCGGCTTCGACGCCCGAGTTGCCGCCGCCAATGACGGCCGTGCGCTTGCCTTTGAACAGAGGGCCATCGCAGTGCGGGCAGTAGGCCACGCCCTTGTTTTTGTACTCGGCTTCGCCGGGCACGTTCACATTGCGCCAGCGGGCACCGGTGGACAGGATCACGGTCTTGGCCTTGAGGGGGGCGCCGGTCTCCATCTGCACCTGCACCAGACCGTCCAGGCCGGCAGGGATCAATTTGTCGGCCCGCTGCAGGTTCATGATGTCCACACCGTAGTGGCGCACCTGCGCTTCGAGCGCAGCGGCGAACTTGGGGCCGTCGGTTTCGAGCACCGAGATGTAGTTTTCGATCGCCATGGTGTCATTGACCTGACCACCGAAGCGCTCGGCGGCCACGCCCACGCGGATGCCCTTGCGGGCGGCGTACACGGCGGCAGCTGCGCCAGCGGGGCCACCGCCAACGATCAGCACTTCAAACGGATCCTTGGCATTGAGCTTGGCCGCATCGCGGCTGGCGGCGCCGGTGTCGAGTTTGGCCACGATCTCTTCCACGCTCATGCGGCCCGAGGCAAACACCTCGCCGTTCAGAAAGACCATGGGCACGGCCATGATCTGGCGCTCTTCCACTTCTTTCTGGAAAGCACCGCCTTCGATGACCGTGGTCTTGACCTTCGGGTTGAAGATGGCCATGAGCGACAGTGCCTGCACCACGTCCGGACAGTTGTGGCAGGTCAGGGACATGTAGACCTCGAAACTGAAGTCACCGTCGAGGGCCTTGATGCTGTCGATCACGTCCTGCTCCACCTTGGGCGGGTGGCCGCCGGTCCAGAGCAGGGCCAGCACCAGCGAAGTGAACTCGTGCCCCAGCGGCAGGCCGGCAAAGCGCACGCCTTGGGTTTCACCCTCGCGTGCCACCACGAAAGACGGTTTGCGAGCATCGTTGCCTGAGGTGTCGAGCGTGACCTTGTCCGACAGGCTGACGATGGTCTCCAGCAAGGCCTTCATGTCTGTGCCGGTCTCGCTGTCGTCGAGCGAGGCGATCAGGCGGATCGGCTGGCGCAGCAGGCCAAGGTATTGCTGAAGCTGGGTTTTGAGGCTGTCGTCGAGCATGGTGTTTCTCCTTCAGGGTGCAGTCGACCAGACCCATGCTTGTGGCACAGGCCGGAATTTCAGGGGGGGGAACCGTTGGGCAAAGCGCACGGCCGGATGACCATGCGCTGCACTCAACGCCCTGCAAAGCAGGGCTCTGAGCCACTGTAGGAGCGCGCCCCTGTGCGCGAAGTCCATCGGCCGCAGGGACGGCCTCCTACAGAAACCGGGAGCGGTTTAGATCTTGCCGACCAGGTCGATCGAGGGGGCCAGGGTCTTGGCGCCTTCTTTCCACTTGGCGGGGCACACTTGGCCGGGGTTGGCAGCGGTGTACTGGGCGGCCTTGAGCTTGCGCAGGGTTTCGGAGACGTCACGTGCGATCTCGTTGGAGTGCACTTCCATGGTCTTGATGATGCCATCGGGGTTGACGATGAAGGTGCCGCGCAGGGCCAGACCTTCTTCGGCGATGTGCACGCCAAAAGCGTTGGTCAGCTGGTGTGTCGGGTCGCCCACCAGGGGGAACTTGGCCTTGCCCACAGCGGGGGAGGTCTCGTGCCACACCTTGTGCGAGAAGTGGGTGTCGGTGGTCACGATGTAGACCTCGGCACCGGCTTTTTGGAATTCGGCGTAGTTGTCAGCGGCGTCTTCGATTTCGGTGGGGCAGTTGAAGGTGAAGGCGGCCGGCATGAAGATCAGCACGTTCCACTTGCCCTTGAGGCTTTGCTCGGTGACTTCGATGAACTTGCCGTTGTGGAAGGCCTGGGTCTTGAAAGGCTGGACTTGGGTGTTGATCAGGGACATGGTGATTTCCTCGTGGTTAAAAAGGTGGCGACTGCTTGAGTCGACGGGATGGAGTTTAAATCGGGTTTTACCTATTTTGTTGGTCGAACCGATTGACATTTCCAATCTTCAACATAGCCACGGGCAATTTCTGCCATTCCGGTTGCCTTGCCGTACCCCCAAACCTCATTTGGTCAGAATCAATTTCCCTTGTCGCGTCTGTTGCAACCGATACACCTCTCCCTGATGGCGGATGAACAGCGTGCTTTGGTCTTGCAGCAGGGTCTGGCTGTCCACGGTCCGGGGCATGCGGCCGGTGCCGGCCGTGCAGGCCGGCCCGGTGTCGTGGCTGCCCGGCAGGCGCGCGATTGTCCGGGCAGTCGAGTCGTCCTTCATGGTCGTGCGCCCTCTGTGACAAAGCCGATCCGACCCAGACCGGCGCGCTGCGCCGCCGTCATGGCCTGGGCCACGTGTTCGTAAGGCACTTTTTTATCACCCCGGATGTAGAGCTGGGGCTGCGGCTCGCGGGCGGCCTGCTCGCGCAGGCGCTCTTGCAGTGCATCGGCGGCCACGGCTTGTTTGCCCAGGAAGAACTGGCCCTGGGCATCCACCGAGAGCTGCAGGTTCTCGGGTGGCGTTTTGTCCCGGGTGCTGGTGGCACGGGGCAGTTCCACCTTGACGGCGTGCTGGATCACCGGCACGGTGATGATGAAGATGACCAGCAGCACCAGCATGACGTCCACCAGCGGTGTCATGTTGATCTCGCTCATCACCTCTTCGCTGTCCTCGCGGGTTTCAAAGGCCATGTTGTGCTCCGCTGTGGTGGATGCGGGCACCGGTCACGAAGTAGGCGTGCAGGTCGTGCGCAAAGCGGTTCAGGCGGGCGATGATGAATTTGTTGCCACGCACCAGGGCGTTATAGCCCAGCACTGCCGGGATGGCCACGGCCAGGCCCAGCGCGGTCATGATCAGCGTCTCGCCAATCGGGCCGGCCACGGCGTCGATGCTGGCGTTGCCGCTGGCGCCGATGCCCACCAGTGCGTGATAGATGCCCCAGACGGTGCCGAACAGGCCAACAAACGGTGCGGTGGAGCCGATCGAGGCCAGGACGGCCAGGCCGTTTTGCAGGCGGCTGGTGCTGTCGTCGATGCTGCTCTGCAGGCTGCGTGTGACCCAGTCGCTGATGTCCAGCCGGTCGTGCAGCTGCTTTTGTGCGGCCTGGTGGTGTTCGGTGGCTTCCTGGCCGACCTGGGCCAGGGTGTGGAACAGGTTGCCCGGGCGCTGGCCGAGCACCGCCAGGCCTTCGGCCAGGCTGGTGGCGTGCCAGAACTGCTCACTGGCCAGGGCGTTCTGCTTGTGGCGCCAGACGCCCTGTGCCTTGAGCACGATGACCACCCAGCTGATGACCGACATGGCCAGCAGGGCGATCAGGATCAGGCGGGTGACGGCATCACCCTGCGTCCAGATATTGGACAAACCGAAAGAAGAGGGCATGAAAAAGGCTCCTGTGAATGGGGGGAAGGGTCAATCGAGTACGAAGCGGATCGGAACGTTGAACCACATGGCTTCGGGCTGGCCCGCGCGCTTGCCGGGCACAAAGCGCCAGCGTTGCACGGTCTCCAGCGCGGCTTCGTCCAGACGCACGTAGCCACTGGAGGTCCGGATTTCGGCCTTTTCGGCGCGGCCCTCGGTGCTGATGAAAACGCGCACCAGCACCGTGCCCTGTTCGCCCATGCGGCGACTCATGCGCGGGTAGATCGGTGGCGGGTTGTTGAGGTAATCGGCATCGCTGGATGGCAGCACCACGGCTGCGGCCGGTGCAGAGTGTGCGCGGCCTGTTGTCGCTGGGGCTGCAGCAACGCTGGGAGACGCAGGCGTCGCGCTGGTGCTGAGGAAGGATTCACTGGGCGAGGTGCTGGACGCGGGGACCAATGCTGTCGGCTGCGCGGCAGGATGCTGTGGAGGATGCTGTGCTGGCCGGGCCTCAGCAGGCCGGACTGGCGCCTGCAGGGGTGGCTCGGCCACCACACTGGCCAGGATGACTTGCTCGTGGATGCCCGACAGCATTGGAGTGGTCAGCCGATGGACGATCAGCCAGATCCCGCATGCATGGGCCAGCAGCACCGCCGCGCTGGTGCGCAGGATGGGGTTCATGTGCTGGCCCATTGGCGCAGAAGGTTGTGATAAACGCCGGTCAGTGCAATGGTCTCGGCGGTTTCGCCCAGCTGGGTGCGCAGTTTGAGCAGGTTCATGTCCAGGTCGAACAGCAGGCGGCGCTGCTCGTCGCTGCGCACCATGCTCTCGATCCAGAAAAACGAGGCCAGGCGCACACCGCGGGTGACCGGCGTGACCTCGTGCACGCTGGTGCCGGGGTAGAGTACTGCATCGCCCGCGGCCAACTTGACGCCACGGCTGCCGTAGGTGTCCTGCACGCACAGCTCGCCGCCGTCGTAGTCCTGCGGGTCGCTCAGGAACACGGTGCAGGAGATGTCGCTGCGCACCCATTCGCCGGTGCTGGCCGAATGCATCACCGCTCCGTCCACATGGGGACCGAAGGCATTGGTGTCGCCGCCGTAGCGGTTGAACAGCGGGTTGAAGATGCGCCGGGGCAGGGCGGCCGACAGGAAAAGGGGCTCGCGCTGCAGGGCTTGCCGCACCAGGCCCTGCAGCTGGCGCGAGGCCGGGGTGTCCTGCGCGAGCTGCTGGTTGCATTTGCGGGTGCGGGCCTGGCTGCCAGCACTGACCCGGCCATCGAGCCAGGGCGCGTCGTCGCCCAGCAGCTGGCGGGCCTGTGCGACCTCCTCGGCTGTCAGCAGTTGTTTCAGTTGCAGCAGCATCCGGGCTTTCCTCAGAACAGGGTTTTCAGGCTCAACTCGATGCGGCGGGGCGCGCCGGGCATGTAGAAGCCGCGGTACAGGCTGTCGGCGTAGAGCTTGTCGGTCAGGTTGGTGATGTTGAGTTTGAGCAGGGTGGCGTCGCTCACGGTGACCTCGGCCATGGCGTCCACCGTGGTGAAAGCGGGCGCCGTGATGTGGCGTGCACCTTCGGGGTTTTGTTCGCCACGGTAATTGAGGCCTGCACCGATACGCCACAGGGGATGCAGGCGCCAGGTGGTCCACAGGCTGGCGCTGTGCCTGGGCGTGAGCGCCGAACGGTCGCCTTGCACCTGGGCGCCCGTACCGTGGGTGCCCAGGGCCTGGTTACTCACGTCGATGCGGGCATCCGGTATCCAGGTGTGGTTGTAGAACACTTCCCACGTCGGCGTCATGCGGCCCGCAAAATTGAACTCCATGCCGGTGGCATGGCGCTTGCCGGACAGCAGCATCTGGCTGGATGCGCTGTCGGGGTCGGTGTTGCGTTCGTTGAATTTTTCCGAGTGGAAGAAGGCCACGCCGAGCAGGGCTTTTTTCTCGAACAGCTCGAACTTGCTGCCGATCTCGAGGTTGCGGCTTTGCTCGGGTGCGGTGTTGGCGGTGCGGGCGTTGTTGCTGCCTGCTGCAAAACTGCCCAGCGCGAACTGGTAGGTGTCGCCCGAGGTGTTGTAGGACGTTCCGTAGGACGTGTACCAGCTTGTCGTGTCGCTGGGTTGCCAGATGGCACCGATGCGTGGGCTCCAGAGTGTGTCCTCCCGGCTGTAGCTGTTGCCGCTCGTGTCGGCGTATTGCGCAGAGAAACGGTCCATGCGCACCCCGCCAACAAGCTTGAACCCGTGCGTGAGGCTCATGGTGTCCTGGGCGTAAAGACCGAAGTTGCGTGCACGGAAGTGGTTCAGGGGAATCTGGCGTGTGTCGATGATCGACAGGCCGTCATTGGGGCTGCCAACCGTGGTGCCCAGCGTTGCATAGCTGGGCAGTCCAGCGGTGGCGTTGTTGTTGCGCAGGGCTTTTTCGTCGCTGAAGTCCACGCCGGCGATCAGGCTGTGTTGGTGGCCCAGGGCTTCAAAGGCCGTGGTGTAGTCGCTCTGGACTTGCGTCAGATCGCTCTGGGCCCGGCGAGCCTTGGCGGTGCGGGTGAGTGGCGTGTTGCTGCCCAGATCCGACAGGGTGAAGGTGCCGCCAAAGCGGATCGCACTGGCCAGCAGGTCGCGTTCGTAATGGCCTTGACGCACGGTGGTCTTGAGCTCGCTGTCCTGATCAAAGCGGTGTTTGTGGGTCAAGGTGCCGTAGCTGCTTTCGGTGCGCAGGTAGTCGCTGGCCAGACCGTAGTAGTTTCTGGCCGACAGGGTGGGCACCAGCGTGCCAATAGATCCCGTCGCGCTGGTGATGGCGCTGCCGGTGTTGATCAGCCAGGGGTGGTTGTAGAGCGGGCGGCCGTTCGTTTCGAGGTGGTACAGGCCCACTGCGTACTCGTCGCGTTCGCCAATGCCCCAGCGGTAGGTGCCGGCCACGCCTTTCTTGTCCACCTTGGCGCCCCAGTTGTCGGCCTGGTGGTCCATCACGTTCAGGCGCACGGCCGAGCTCTCGCCGGTTGGCTTGTTGAAGTCGCCGGTGACGCGGCGCATGTTGCCGCTGCCTGCGGTGACATTGACCTCGTTCTGGTCCATCAGGAAGGGCTGTTTGTTGACCTGGTTGACCACACCGCCGGTGGAGCCCTTGCCAAACAGCATCGAAGCCGAGCCCTTGAGCACTTCCACACGGTCGAGGTTGAAGGTGTCGCGCTCGATCAACGGCGCGTCGCGCAGGCCGTCTACATGGATGTCTCCGGCCTGGCCGAGGGAGAAACCGCGCATGCGCACGTCTTCTTCACCGGTCTCGCCCGCCATGAAGGTCACGCCTGCGGTGGTCTTGAGGACTTCGCGGAAGTCGTCCAGGTTGCGGTCGTCCAGGAGCTTTTCGGTCATCACCGTCACGGTTTGCGGAATGTCCTTGAGCGCCTGCTGGCCTTTGGCAATGCCGGTCTGCTTCACCAGCAGGCTTTCCTTGGCCGCGGTGGGCGATTCGGCTGTGTCGTGAACGGTCACGGTTCTGAGGGTTTTTTCAGGTGCTTCCGCAGCGAGGACCTGTGTGGTTGCGCTGAGCGAACCGGCCAGCATCATGGCGGCCAGGGGCAGCAATGTGTTCTGGGTGGTGTGAGAGGTCATGGTGTCGGTAGCCTGGACAGTGCTGTTGCAGAGAAAAAAGACAACGGCTGGCTACCACCCCATGCTCACTGGGGTGAATGGCTTGCTGTGAAACGGACAGG
>CAXRGK010000030.1:0-3587 GCA_964230145.1 Burkholderiaceae bacterium
TCTACGGCATGGGTTTGTGGCTGGCCTTGCTGACAACGGCCGCCATGGGCCTGAGTGCCTGGTGGCCCGCCTGGGCGCTGTGGCGTTACATCGGGGGCCTGTGTGGCGCCAGCGGCATGCTGCTGGGGTCGGGTCTGGTGCTGGGCTGGCTGATGCAGCACGGCCGCCGGCCCGAGCTCGGTCTGCATTTCATGGGCATCGGGCTGGGCATCATTTTTTCCGCTGTTGGAGCGTGGGGCCTGGGTCAACTCTGGTCTGACTGGGCCACCCAATGGTGGGCCTTTGCGGTGGCGGGTCTGGTGTTTTTCGTGCCTGCCTGGCGCTGGCGTCCGCCGGTGCCGCCTGCAACGGCAGCCAAGGCGACCGGGGCAGGGGAGGCACAGGCGCCCAAGCGGTGGCTGTGGACGATGCTGGCCAGCTATTTCGCGGCGGGCTGGGGCTTTGTCATCAGCGCCACCTTCACCGTGGCCATCGTCGAACGTGAGCCGGCTTTGGCCGGGCAGGGGCCTTGGGCCTGGGCGCTGGTGGGTTTGGCTGCGACGCCGGCCGTGTTTTTGTGGGACCGCGTGGCCCGGGCCTTGGGTGACATCCGGGCGCTCATGCTGGCCTTCGTGCTGCAGATTCTGGCTGTGATGCTGCCCGCCGCGTCCAGTTCTCTGTGGGCCGCACTGGCTGGCGCGGTGGGCTACGGGGCCACGTTCATCGGCATCGTCAGCCTGACGCTGGCGCTGGTCGGGCGGCGGTCGCCGGCCAATCCGGGCAAGGCCATGGCGCGCCTGACGCTGAGCTATGGTGCTGCCCAGATCATTGCGCCCGCTGTGACCGGCGCGATGGCCCAGGCCTCCGGCAGTTTCAAAGGGGGTTTGTGGCTGACGGCGGCGGTGATGAGCGCAGGGCTGGTTTTGCTGTCCAGCCTGCCGAGAGAACCGTGATCAGCGGTTGATGCTCGCCGAAGCGTCTGTGCCCGATTCGGGCTGAACCCGCCGCGCGCCATTGAAGCGCTTTTGCCAGTAGGCTGAGCGCATGTCGTCCACCCGGATGGATTTGCCAGCGCGCGGGGCATGGATGAATTTGCCGTCACCCAGATAAATGCCCACATGGCTGAAGGCGCGCTTCATGGTGTTGAAAAAGACCAGATCACCCGGTTTGAGTTCCTCGCGGTCGATGGTTTCGGTGGCTTTGGCCTGCTCGTTGGCGCGGCGCGGCAACAGGCGGCCGAAAGACTTTTCGTACATGTGGCGCACGAAACCGCTGCAGTCGAAGCCGGTTTCTTCGCTGGAGCCGCCGCGCCGGTAGGGCACGCCCAGCAGGCCCATGGCCTGGGTGAGCATGTCGGTGGCTTTTTCGCCAACGGTCTGACGGGCGACCGAAAACTGGCTGGTCAGCGAACCGGACCATTGGGCCAACAGGCCAGGAGAGACCGGCACCGGTGGCGGCATGTCGTCGTCATGGGGCGCAGCCAGGCTCTGGAGTGCGACCAGGAGACTCAGCGACAGGACAAGACGTCGAATGGGCATGGGCGAGAAACAGGGCTGTTGAGGCCATGAATACCAAATGGCCCATTCTACCGGTTTGCCCTGAGGGGCCGACGCCCGGTGCGCCTGCTGCACAATCGGACTTCCTAGGAGAAGTCATGCTCATCGATGTCGAAGAAAGCCAGCTGGTGTTGGTCGATTTCCAGCCCCGTTTGCAGGCGTCCATGCACGAGGCCGAGGCGGTCTGGGCGAACGCCAGCCGGTTGGCGCAGGCGGCCGGTCTACTGAATGTGCCGGTCTGGGGCACGGAGCAAAACCCGTCCAAGCTGGGGGCGCTTGCCCCCGAATTGCGAGAGGCCTGCCAGCGGGTGCTGGCCAAAATGCAGTTCAGTGCCGTGGAGGAGGGCCTTGGCGAATGGTTGCAGCCGCCACCTGCTGGGCCGCGCGGCAATGCCCGCAGCCTGCCGCGCCATCTGCAAAAGCCCCAGCCCGAGCAGGCCGCTCGCAAGTCCATCGTGCTGGCCGGCGTCGAAGCCCATGTTTGCCTGCTGCAGACCGCGCTGGACCTGCTGGACGAAGAGTTCGAGGTCTGGGTGGTGACCGACGCCTGCACCTCACGCACCGAGCGCAACCGCGATGCCGCCTACGACCGCCTGGCCGGAGCCGGAGCCGAACTGGTCACCACCGAGATGGTGATTTTTGAGTGGCTGCGCAGTGCCGAGCACCCCGATTTCAAGGCGGTTCAGGCGCTGATCAAATAAGTCGGATTGCCCGATTTGCTGGCTCCGATGCCCGCAAGGGCAGGGAGTCAGGATGTCGCAAGACCCCTGCCCATAATTATGAATTCTCAGTCTGTCACGGTGTGGACACCGTTGAAGCCTGAACGATTTCACAGATTGGTTTCCGAGGAGAACCCATGGGCAGTTACGCCGATTTCCACAAGCGCTCCATTGTCGAGCGCGACGCTTTCTGGACCGAGCAGGCCGCACTGATCGACTGGCACAAGCCCTTTGATCAGGTCTGCGATTACAGCCACCCACCGTTTGCCAAATGGTTCAAGGGGGGCGAGACCAACCTGTGCCACAACGCGGTGGACCGCCACCTGGCCACCCGTGCCGACCAGAACGCGCTGATCTTCGTCTCCACCGAGACCAACACCGAAAAGACGTATTCCTTCCGCGAGCTGCATGCCGAGGTCAACCGCATGGCCGCCATCCTGCAGGCGCAGGGCGTGACCAAAGGCGACCGCGTCCTGATTTACATGCCCATGATTGCCGAAGCCTGTTTCGCCATGCTGGCCTGTGTGCGCATTGGCGCCATCCATTCGGTGGTGTTCGGCGGTTTTGCCAGCCACTCGCTGGCCAGCCGCATTGATGATGCCCAACCCAAGGTCATCGTGAGCGCGGATGCGGGCATGCGCGGCGGCAAGGCCGTGCCCTACAAACACCTGCTCGATGAAGCCATTCATCTGGCCACCCACAAGCCTGCGAAGGTGGTGATGGTCAACCGCGGGCTGGCCGACCTGGCCCCTGTGGCGGGCCGTGACGTGGACTACGCGACCGAGCGTGCCAAAGTGATGGACGCCCAGGTGCCTTGCGTCTGGGTCGCCAGCGACCACCCCAGCTACATCCTCTACACCTCGGGCACCACCGGCAAGCCCAAGGGGGTGCAGCGCGATACCGCGGGTTACACCGTGGCGCTGGCCGCGTCCATGAAGCACATCTACATGGGCAACCCTGGCGAGACTTATTTCTCCACCTCCGACATCGGCTGGGTGGTGGGTCACAGCTACATCATCTACGGCCCGCTGATCAACGGCATGGCCACCATCATGTACGAAGGTCTGCCCACGCGCCCCGATGCCGGCATCTGGTGGCAACTGGTCGAGAAGTACAAGGTGACGGTGATGTTCTCTGCGCCAACCGCAGCCCGTGTGCTGAAAAAGCAGGACCCGGCCTACCTGACCAAGTACGACCTCTCGAGCTTGCGAGCTCTGTTCCTGGCCGGCGAGCCGCTGGACGAGCCGACCGCCACCTGGATGGCCGATGCCATCAAGAAGCCCATCATCGACAACTACTGGCAGACCGAGACGGGCTGGCCGATCATGGCGAT
>CAXRGK010000031.1:0-7141 GCA_964230145.1 Burkholderiaceae bacterium
CCTCATGATGCGGCTACGCATAACTCGTCACCCGGCCCTCTCCTCTTCAGCGCCATGGGTGGCAAGCCACTCGCTTGATTTCCCGCAAACGCAGGCACGGGTTGGGCATGGCCCGTTCGCCGATTTCTGCGTACCCGCAGCATGAGGAGCCCGGCCCTCTCCTCTTCACCGCCTGCCACGCTCAATCAAGGCAAAAACTCAAGACAACGTCAAACGCCGGTATTTCGCCCAGAGCGACTCCTGCGACTCCACCCGCTGCGGGTTGACCGGGATGCAGGCCACAGGGCACACCTGAACACACTGCGGCTCGTCAAAATGGCCTACGCACTCGGTGCATTTGTCCGGGTTGATCTCGTAAATCTCCGGCCCAAGGTAGATCGCCTGGTTCGGGCACTCGGGCTCGCACACATCGCAGTTGATGCATTCGTCAGTGATCATCAAAGCCATGACGCCACCCCCCACTGAAGACGCTGGAAACTCATGCCCGGATTATCCCCGAGCCTCGTGAACCCTCAGCCTTTGGAGGGCGATGCAAGTGGGTAAACCGCCGAAGGGGGCAAGCCCTGCAGGTGATCGGTCTGGGCCCACTGCACAATCTCGAAACGCACGCCGTCGGTTCGGACGAGGTTGAGCCCGGCATTGGGAATCGTGCATTCGCGCGGCCCCGCCAGAGACTGACCGGTGGCGCTGCGGTAGATCATGTCAAGCACACCGCCGTGCGACACCACCAGCGGCGACTGCCAGCCCTCCTGGGTACAGCGCTGCACCAGCATCTGCACGGCCTGCATCACGCGGGCATGGAACTGTCGGCGCGACTCGCCCCCCTCGGGCGCGAAATCCGGATCACGACGTCGCCAGCCTTCCACCACCTGCGGATGGCGCTCGTGGACCTCCGCCAGCGTCAGCCCTTCAATGACGCCAAAAGCCTGCTCGCGCCACAGCACCTCGGGCAAAGCGGACGTCTGCCACTGCCCGGCCAGCGGCTCGGCCGTCTGGCGCGTGCGCAGCAGGTCGCTGGCCAACAAAGGACGCGGACCGTGCTCGGCCAGGTGCTGACCCAGTCGATGCGCCTGCTGCAAGCCCAGGGGGTTGAGTGGCGCGTCCAGATGCCCCTGGAACCGCAATTCGCGGTTCCAGTCGGTTTCGCCATGCCGCACCAGCCAGAGATCAATCATGGGGACATTATGAGCGGCCCCCATGACGTGACCATGTCACGTCTTAGAATGGCTCGGTGAATCCCATGCTCAACGCCGACCTGCACTGCCACTCCACCGTCTCCGACGGCACCCTGACCCCGGAGGCGCTGGCCGAGCGCGCCAAAGCCAACGGCGTCGAACTCTGGGCCCTGACCGACCACGACGAGGTCGGAGGCCAGCAAAGGGCCCTGGAGGCCGCGCGCAGTCAGGGCATGAAATACCTGACAGGTACCGAAATCTCCGTCACCTTTGCCGGGCAAACCGTGCACATCGTGGGGCTGGGCTTCGACCACCACAACACGGCCTTGATCAACGGCCTGCGCCGCACCCGAGGCGGACGCGGTGAACGTGCCCAGGAAATGTCCGAAGGACTGGCCAAGGTGGGCATCAAAGGGGCCTATGAAGGCGCACTCAAATACGTGGGCAACCCCGAGCTGATCTCGCGCACGCACTTCGCGCGTTTTCTGGTCGAAGCTGGCGTCTGCAAGGACACGCCTGAGGTGTTTCGCAAATACCTGACCGAAGGCAAGCCGGGCTTTGTGCCCCACCGATGGGCGAGGCTGCAGGATGCCGTGCAGTGGATCAACGATGCAGGCGGCATTGCTGTCATCGCCCACCCAGCGCGTTACAGTTTCACGCCGAATGAGGAATACGCGCTGTTCACCGAATTCAAGACCCACGGCGGTCGGGGCGTTGAAGTTGTCACCGGCAGCCATTCGGCACAGGAAGCTGCACGTTATGCAGAAACAGCCCTTGAATTCGGCTTGGCGGCCTCCCGCGGCAGCGACTTTCACAGCCCGGACGAGAGCCACACCGACTTGGGCGCCCTGCCCTGGCTGCCAGGCCAGCTCACCCCTGTGTGGGAATTGCTGGCTGATCGCATCCAGTGAAGAAGGCCGCGCACCACAGCCTGGCAGGCATCGGGTTTGCAGTTCTGGCTTCGGCCTGCTTTGCCACACTGGACACCACCACCAAGAGCATCAGCGCCAGCGTGTCCCTGTTGGTGGCTTTGTGGTTTCGCTACGCTTTCCAGGCTGTCGTGACCACCGCGATTGTGTGGAAGGGCCGAGGTCGCAAGCTGTTCTTCACGCGTCACCCGCGTTTTCAGCTCGCCCGGGGTCTGCTGCTGTTTGTCAGCAGCCTGCTGGCCTTCTTCAGCCTCAAATACATGCCGGTAGGCGAGTTCACGGCCATCGTGCTGATGGCCCCGCTGGTCATCACGCTGTTGGCAGCCTGGACCCTCAAAGAGCATGTCAGCGCCAAGCGCTGGGCCTTGGTGCTGGGTGGCTTTGCGGGAACCATGGTCATCATCCGCCCCGACACCCAGCACTTTGACTGGGCCTTGCTGCTGCCTCTGGTTCTGGTGGTCACCAATTCCGGCTTTCAGGTGCTGACCAGCAAACTGGCCAGTGAGCAGGAGGACCCGATCACCACCCATGTGCTGACCGGCTGGACCGGGACCCTGCTGGCCTCCCTGTTGCTGCCCTTCATCTGGGAGTCTCCGCCAGACTGGACGGCGTGGGTGCGGCTTGTGCTGATGGGCGTCATGGCCACGCTGGGACATTTCTTCCTGATCCTGGCCTATGGCCGCGCACCAGCGGCCACCCTCACGCCCTACATGTATGTCCAGATCGGTTTTGCCGTGATCGGCGGCTGGGTGGTGTTCAACCACATCCCGGACCAGTGGACATTGATCGGCATGGGGCTGGTGGCGCTGTGCGGCGCGCTGGGGGCCTGGCTCACATTGCGCGAAAGCCGGGTCAAGCTGGAGCTGCCAGAATCCTGAGCCATGGCACAGTTTTTTTCCGTTCATCCCGACAATCCCCAGCCCCGTTTGCTCAAGCAGGCGGTGCAGCTGCTCAATCAGGGCCAGGTGCTGGCGGTACCCACCGACTCGAGCTACGCTCTGGTCTGCCATGTGGACGACAAGGCTGCAGCCGACCAGCTGCGCCGCATCCGTGGCATTGATGAAAAGCACCACCTGACACTGCTGTGCCGCGATCTGAGCGAACTGGCCAATTACGCCCGCGTGGACAACCGGCAGTTCCGCCTGGTCAAGCAAGCCACCCCCGGCCCTTTCACATTCATTCTGGAAGCCACCAAGGAGGTCCCCCGTCGCCTGAGCCATCCGCAGCGCAAGACCCTGGGCCTGCGTGTGCCGGACCACAAGGTGCTGCAGGACTTGCTGGAACTGCATGGTGCGCCCCTGATCGCCGCCACGCTGATACTGCCCGATGAATCCGAGCCACTGAACGATCCGGAAATCATTCGAGAACGCTTGGAACACCAGGTCGGCGCGGTGATCGACGCCGGGGCCTGTACCCTCACCCCCACCACCGTGGTGGACATGAGTGGCGACGAGCCCACGCTGCTGCGCCGGGGTCAGGGCGATCCCGCCTTGCTGGGACTCTGAGCCGCCTCGCAGGTCTGAGACAATCGGCGGGTGGACACCAGCCAACTCATCCAGACCGTTCTCATTTACGCCCTGCCGGTGATCTTCGCGATCACGTTGCACGAGGCCGCTCACGGCTATGTCGCCCAGCGTCTGGGCGACCCCACGGCCGCCATGCTGGGCCGTGTCACGCTCAACCCGGTGCCGCACATCGATCCGATCGGTACGATCCTGATGCCCTTGTTGCTGTACTTCAGTACGGGCGGAGCCTTCCTGTTCGGCTATGCCAAGCCTGTGCCGGTTCGGTTTGACCGCCTGCGCCACCCCAAGCGCGACATGGTCTGGGTGGCGCTGGCCGGTCCGGGTGCAAACCTGCTGCAGGCGCTGCTGTGGGGCGTGCTGTTGTATGTGCTGGCTGGGGCAGGTCTGACCGAGCGCTTCTTCATCGAGATGTGCAAGGCCGGCATGCTGACCAATGTGGTCATGTTCGCCTTCAACCTGTTTCCGCTGCCACCGCTGGACGGTGGCCGCATCCTGGTGGGTCTGCTGCCCTGGCGTCAGGCCATGGCGGTGTCACGCATCGAGCCCTGGGGCTTTTACATCGTCATGGCGCTGGTGATCACCGGCGTTGTCAACTCGGTGTGGATGAGCCCGCTCATGGACCTGACCTTTGCCTTCATCAAGCTGGCGCTCAGCCCGCTGAGTTTCCTGATCCGCTGATCGTTCCTATGACTTCTGCACCCCGCACCCGCGTCCTCACTGGCATCACCACCACCGGCACGCCCCATCTGGGCAATTACGTCGGCGCCATCCGCCCCACCGTGCAAGCGAGCCGCGACCCGGGCACCGATGGTTTTTACTTCCTGGCCGACTACCACGCCCTGATCAAGTGCGACGACCCGGCCCGCATCCAGCGCTCCACCATGGAAATTGCGGCCAGCTGGATCGCTGCCGGCCTCGACCCGGACAAGGTCACGTTCTACCGCCAGTCCGACATTCCCGAGATTCCGGAACTGACCTGGTTTCTGACCTGCGTGACCGGCAAGGGCCTGCTCAACCGCGCCCACGCCTACAAGGCCGCCATGGACAAGAACCATGCCGCCGGTCACGACACCGATGCCGATGTGACCGCCGGGCTGTTCATGTACCCGGTGCTGATGGGCGCCGACATTCTGATGTTCAAGGCCCACAAGGTGCCAGTGGGCCGCGACCAGATCCAGCACATCGAGATGGCGCGCGACATGGCGTCCAGCTTCAACCACCTGTACGGTGAACACTTCGTGCTGCCCGAGGCCGTGGTGGAAGAATCTGTCGCCCTGCTGCCCGGCCTGGATGGCCGCAAGATGAGCAAGAGCTACGACAACACCATCCCGCTGTTCGCCCCTGCGGCCCAGTTGCGCAAGCTCATCATGGGCATCGTGACCGACTCCAAAGCACCCGGCGAGCCCAAGTCCACCGAAGGTTCGGCGCTTTTCCAGATCTACCAGGCGTTTGCCTCCAACGAAGAAACCGCAGCACTGGCCAAAGCCTATGCCGAAGGCATTGCCTGGGGCGATGCCAAACAGATCCTCTTCGAGCGCATTGATCGTGAAGTCGGCCCCATGCGCGAGAAATACGAAGCGCTGATCGCCAATCCGGCCGAACTCGACCGTATCTTGCTGGCTGGCGCAGAAAAGGCTCGCCGGCTGGCCACGCCTTTCATCCGCGAACTGCGCCAAGCTGTGGGTCTGCGGCCATTGGCATTAGCCTCGGGAACTGAAAGCGCAACCAAAGACGAGAAACCTGCCCTGTCCACCTTCAAGCAGTACCGGGAAAAAGATGGCCGGTTCTATTTCAAGCTGGTCACACCCCAGGGCCAAGTGCTGTTGCAAAGTGTGGGTTTTGACTCTCCACGTGAAGCCGGACAGCTGATTGCCCGCCTTCAGCAAGAAGGCGCAAAGGCACTCTCCACTGGAAAGCAGCATTTCCCAGACCTCAGCCTCGACAATGAACGCCTGGCCACCCAAGAGTTAGAAAAAATCATTCAATTCAAGTAATTTGACAAAATTATCCCCAATTCGGGGGTGGCAACATTGCATATCCGCTTTGGAAGTGGTATTGTTGTACTTTTAAACTAACAAAACTATCTGAAGCATGACTGTCTATGTCATTGAAGATCATCCCCTGATGCGGGATGCGCTGACCATGCTCATCCATCGGGTGCGCCCCGGGCTCAAAGTGGTCCCCGTCCCGAAAATGAACGTTCTGGACACGGCGGTCGAAAAAAACGGTCCTGCAGAGTTGTTTTGTCTCGACCTGCAGTTGCCCGACACCCTGGGTTTATCGGGTATCCACACCATCAAGGCCAAATACCCCGATGTTTCGCTGGCGGTGGTCACCAGTTCCGACGCCACGGAATTTGAAGAGCGCTGCCTTGGTGCGGGTGCCGATGCTTTCATCGAAAAAAGCAATAACCCGAACCAGATCATCCAGGCACTCAAGAGCCTGCTGCTTCCGCAAGAAGATCAAGCGGGTGAAGACACCCCGGTCCACGTTCCGACCAAGCTGTCCAAGCGTCAGAAACAGCTGATCCTGATGCTGGACCAAGGCTTATCCAACCGCGACATTGCCGAAAAGCTCAACATCAGCGAGCACACTGTCAAAGTGCACTTCTGGCGCCTGTTCCGACGCTTGGGCGTGAACAGCCGCACGCAGGCACTGCACTTTGCCCGCACCAACGGCTGGCTCGGCATCTGAGCAAAATATTCACCATGAACAAGGGGCCTCACAGGCCCCTTGTTTTTAGTCTTTCTTGCGATTGATGATGTCGGGAGTGACGGCATCGAGCACATTGACCGTGGTCTTGACGCCGTACACCACGGCAGAACCTGCTGCATCGGCCACGGCAAGCAAAGTGCAACCTTGCAACAGACCCGCAAACATCAGAACAAGCAATGGTTTCATCTCAGACAAGGGCTCAGCCCATGGTTGGGGAATTTCAGGTACAAAAAAGCCCCGGAAACCGGGGCCCTTTGGCGGAGTAGCAATGATAGCCCCAATCCCCTGCTCAGGTCCGGATTCATCGTTTTTTGGTGGGGATGGGGATTCGAACTGCTATCCCGTGCTTTGGTCGGCTTTCGGCCCACAGCAGTCACTCGCACCAATAAAGTGGCTCATCACTGGTTCACACGACACCAGCAATACAAGAATTGCTGGTCTGTGCCCATGGGGGTATGGTGATCGCTCAATTCGCTTCCCATCAACTGAAAGCCTTCGCCAAATTCATGATGAAGTTTCGCATCGTCATATCGGACCACATCCAGTCCGCTGCACTGCAAAGGTCCGTTTGGACCGAAGGTGGCCATGAGCACGTATCCACCGGGTTTGACTGAGCCTCGTACCAGATCAACATACGCCTGCCGGGCGGCTGGATCGGTCAAGAAATGAAACACCGCACGGTCGTGCCAAAGGTCAAATTTCTTGTCGCCGAAGTTGTAGCGTGTGATGTCCCCAACAAGCCAGTTCACTTGCTGAGCTTTCACGCCTTGTTGAATCACAACCAAAATTGAGCCAA
>CAXRGK010000032.1:0-6657 GCA_964230145.1 Burkholderiaceae bacterium
AGGTCTTTCAGGGTGGGCGCGTAGCGCTCCATGAAACGTTCGCCGTTGCTGTTGAGCAGGATGGCGCCTTCGCCACGGCAGCCTTCGGTCAGCAGCACGCCAGCACCAGCCACGCCGGTGGGGTGGAACTGCCAGAATTCCATGTCTTCGAGTGGGATGCCGGCACGAGCGGCCATGCCCAGGCCGTCGCCGGTGTTGATGAAGGCGTTGGTCGAGGCTTGGTAAATGCGACCGGCGCCGCCGGTGGCCAGCAGCACGGTCTTGGCGTGCAGGATGTGCAGGTCGCCGGTTTCCATCTCGAGCGCAGTCACGCCGACCACATCGCCTTCGGCATCGCGGATCAGGTCCAGGGCCATCCATTCGACGAAGAAAGTGGTGCGAGCGGCGACGTTCTGCTGGTAGAGGGTGTGCAGCATGGCGTGGCCGGTGCGGTCGGCGGCGGCGCAGGCGCGTTGCACCGGCTTTTCGCCGTAGTTGGCGGTATGGCCGCCAAACGGACGCTGGTAGATGGTGCCATCGGGGTTGCGGTCAAACGGCAGGCCCATGTGCTCCAGGTCGTACACGACCTTGGGTGCTTCGCGGCACATGAATTCGATCGCATCCTGGTCGCCCAGCCAGTCCGAACCCTTGATGGTGTCGTAGAAGTGGTAGTGCCAGTTGTCGTCGGACATGTTGCCCAGCGAGGCGCCGATGCCGCCCTGTGCAGCCACCGTGTGCGAACGGGTGGGGAACACTTTGGACAGCACGGCCACGTTCAGGCCGGCACGCGCCAGTTGCAGGGAGGCACGCATGCCCGAGCCGCCTGCTCCGACGATCACGACGTCAAACTTGCGGGTGGCGATTTGGTCTTTGGTATAGCTCATGATCTTGATTCTTGTGTCAGAGGTCTGCGCGGATTACAGGCGCCACAGGACTTGAACGGCCCAGCCGGCGCAGCCGGTCAGCCAGACGATGGTGAAGACGTGCAGCACCAGACGCACGCCCACGGGCTTGATGTAGTCCATCCAGATGTCGCGCACGCCGACCCAGACGTGCCACAGCAGGGCGACGATCACGGCGAAGGTGAGGAATTTCATCCATTGCGATGCAAAGATGCCGGCCCACTGCTCGTAGCCGATGGGGCCGGAGGTGAAGATCACCTGTGCCAGCAGCAACACAGTGAACAGGGCCATCAGGCCTGCTGTGACGCGCTGGGCCAGCCAGTCGCGAAAACCATAACCAGCACCGACGACGGTGCGCTTGGAGCCGTAGTTGACGGACATGTTGTTTGCTCCTTGGGGTGAATCAGTACAGGCCGAACAGCTTGGCGCCCAGCACAGCCGTCAGGCCCAGGCTCAGGACCAGGGTGACGATGGCGGACGACTTGCCGAATTCCTTGCTCACGGCATGGCACACGTCCATGTACAGGTGACGCATGCCGGCGATGAAGTGGTGCAAATACGCCCAGATCAGGGCCAGGGCCACCAGTTTCATGAACCAGCCGGGCACAAAACCCAGGCCGACGTTGAAGGCGGCAGAGAACTTGGCAAAGGAGATCTCGGAGCTGATGGAATTGTCAAACAGCCAGATGATCAGCGGCATCAGCAGGAACATCAGCAGACCGCTGATGCGGTGCAGGATGGATACCCAGCCGGCAGCCGGCAGGCGGTAGGTGGGCAGGTCGCTCAGGGCATTGATGTTGCGGAATTCAGGCCGCTTTTTGGCGAGTTCAGTCATGTGGGTACTTTCTCGTTGGTAACGGGTTTGTAATTTTTCGGTGACAAACCGCAGCATTCTATTGCAACGCAACAATCTGACATGAGCATTTCAGAACGATCGTGCAGGTGTTGCGACAGCGGCGAGGTGTGCACCGTTGTGGTGCTTGAATGGCGCGGGTATCAGCTCACCCTAGGACGTTGTGGTAGTGGTGGCTGTCGGTACGGTAGAGGCCCCGACGCAGTTCCATGGGGGTGTCGTTGTAGGTGTAGGCGATGCGCTCCACGCTCAGCAAAGGTGTGCCTGGCGTGACATCCAGAAGTGTCTGCTGCGCCGGGTCGGGCAGTACGGCACGGATTTTTTCTTCGGCACGGACCATGCGCACGCCGAACTCGGTTTCGAACAGCGCGTACATCGTTCCTTGATACCCCTCCAGTCGTTCGGCGGTCAGGCCCTTGAACGGACTGCCGGGCAGCCAGAGATCTTCCAGGATGGTTGGCACGCCGGCAAACGACAGCACACGCCGCACCTGCAGCACCGTGTCGCCCGAGCGCAGGGCCAGCGCGCGTGCGATTTCGGCATTGGCGCGCAGGCGCTTGCAGTCGACGATGCGCCGCTGGGCTGGCCCCTCGCTGGCCACGTCGCCGTTGTCTGGCACCAATTTGAGGAAACGGTACTGCACATGGTGCTCGGCATGGGTGGCCACAAAAGTGCCTTTGCCCTGACGGCGAACCAACAGGTTGTCGCTGGCGAGTTCATCGATGGCCTTGCGCACTGTGCCCTGGCTGACGCGGTAGCGCGCGGCCAGATCGATTTCGCTGGGAATGGCCTCACCCGGCTTCCATTCCCCCGACTGCAGGCTTTGCAGGATCAGGCCCTTGATCTGTTGGTACAGCGGGCTGAATGCTGGCGTGGGCGCCGTCAGGTCCGAGGTGCTTGTCTCCATCGTCATCGAGGCATTCTCATTGGGTTAGAAGAGGACCTGGTCAGGGTCATGTCAGGTGTCGAATCATATCTTATATAAGACATAAGACAAATTGACCCTTCAGGGTTTTCGAGGGTACACTCGACAGTTGTTCCCATTTTTTGTCATCACTCACTTTTCTGGAGTTTTCAATGAGCAAGAAGCCCGTCCGCGTTGCCGTCACCGGCGCTGCAGGTCAAATCGGTTACGCCCTGCTGTTCCGCATCGCCTCTGGCGAAATGCTGGGCAAGGACCAGCCCGTCATCCTGCAATTGCTGGAAATCCCCGACGACAAGGCTCAGAAAGCGCTCAAGGGTGTGATGATGGAACTCGAAGACTGCGCTTTCCCGCTGCTGGCCGGCATGGAAGCCCACTCTGATGCGATGACCGCCTTCAAGGACACCGACTATGCGCTTCTGGTTGGCGCCCGTCCCCGTGGCCCCGGCATGGAGCGTGCCGACCTGCTGGCCGCCAACGCCCAGATCTTCACTGCACAGGGCAAAGCCCTGAACGCCGTGGCTTCGCGCAACGTCAAGGTCCTGGTGGTCGGCAACCCCGCCAACACCAACGCCTACATCGCCATGAAGTCGGCGCCGGACCTCAAGCCTGGCAACTTCACCGCCATGCTGCGTCTGGACCACAACCGCGCCGCTTCGCAGATCGCCGCCAAGACCGGCAAGGCTGTCAAGGACATCGAGAAGCTGTGCGTGTGGGGCAACCACTCGCCCACCATGTACGCCGACTACCGCTTCGCCACCATCAACGGTGAATCCGTCAAGGCCATGATCAACGACCAGGTCTGGAACGAAACCGTGTTCCTGCCCACCGTGGGCAAGCGTGGCGCTGCCATCATCGAAGCGCGCGGCCTGTCTTCGGCTGCTTCGGCCGCCAACGCCGCCATCGACCACATGCGTGACTGGGCCCTGGGCACCAACGGCAAGTGGGTCACCATGGGCATCCCCTCGCAAGGCTGGTACGGTATCCCCAAGGACGTCATGTTCGGCTTCCCCGTGACCTGCGAAAACGGCGAGTACAAGGTTGTCGAAGGTCTGGAAATCGACGCTTTCAGCCAGCAGTGCATTGACAAGACGCTCAAGGAACTGACCGACGAGCAAGCCGGCGTGGCCCACCTGCTCTGATCGGACCGTTGACGTGTCCCTGCATCCGCGCGATGTCCTGATGGACGCACAGGCCGGCAGCGTACAGCTGCCGGTGTGTGACCATTACAGCGGCGTCGAGGCGCGGATGCGCAAAAGCCTGCAGCTGCAGGCCGAGATGACGCAGGAATACGGCACCTGCGTTTTCGACGTGACCCTCGATTGCGAGGACGGCGCCCCGGTGGGTGGCGAGGCGGATCACGCCGCGCTTGTCACCGAGCTGGCGCTGGCCGCTACAGACAAGCACTCCGACGCCCGCGTCGCGGTGCGGGTCCACCCGGTTCAGCATCCCTCTTTTGATGCCGACGTGGACCGGATTGCCGGCCGCGCCGGTCACCGTCTGGTGCACATCATGGTGCCCAAGGTGGAGTCGGTGCAGGATGTCGAACGGGCTGTCGCTGCGCTCGATGCTGCCGGCGCCCAAGCCCTTCCGCTGCAGGTGCTGATCGAGTCGCCCGCCGCCGTGCACCGCGCTTTTGACATCGCCGCCCACCCCCGTGTGCAGTCCCTGAGCTTTGGCCTGATGGATTTTGTGTCATCCCATGGGGGCGCCATTCCGTCCGAGGGCATGGGCGCGCAGGGACAGTTCACCCACCCGCTGGTGGTGCGTGCCAAGCTGGAAATTGCCAGTGCCTGCCATGCCCACGGCAAAGTGCCCTCGCACTGCGTGGTCACCGAATTCAGCGACGTGCAGGCCATGCGCAGCGCGGCGCTCAAGGCGGCGCGTGAATTCGGCTACACCCGGATGTGGAGCATCCACCCGGCGCAGATCCGCCCGATTCTGGAGGCGATGGCGCCCACCGAGGCCGAGATCGAGCGTGCCAGTGAGATCATTCTGGCGGCGCATGCGGTTGAGTGGGCGCCGATCAGCCATGCCGGTCAGTTGCACGACCGCGCAAGTTACCGATTCTTCTGGCAGGTGCTGGAGCGCGCGCATCAGACAGGACGCCCTCTGCCCAGAGAGATACAGTTGTTTTTGGTGCCCACTGGTCAAACGGCCGGGCGGAATGCATGATGCACAGTCCATTACGCAAGGAGACCGGCATGCGGAAAACAGCACTCATCATCACTTTGGCACTGCTGGGCAGTGCCACCGTCTGGGCAGAAACCGACGCCCGCCACAAGACGGGCAAACCGGCTGCCCAAAAGCCAGCTGCTGCCACCAAGCAAGCAGTTCACAAAGCCGCGCCAGCACCATCGTCTGCTTCAGCGAAATCGGCCGCCGAGGCGCCGATGGGGCAGGAAGAGTTGTCCATCGCCCAGCGTGTCCATCAGGGCCATCTGCCCTGCGAGCTGGGCGCTGCGGTGCGCATTGAGCCCGATCAGATCCAACCCGGGTATTTCAATGTGCAGGGCAAAGGTTTTCGCTACCGCATGCACCCTGTGGCCACGAGCACAGGTGCCATTCGTCTGGAGGACAAGCAGGCAGGTGCCGTCTGGCTCCAGCTGGCCAACAAGTCCATGCTGATGGACCAGAAAAAGGGCCAACGCCTGGCCGACGAATGCGCCCACCCTGAACAGGTCGCTTTTGCAGAGCAGATGAAAAACAACCCGCCGCCCCCGTTGATCGAAGTCAACACGGGGCGATGATTTCTTGATTTTGTTAGACAGGAGAAAACCATGTTGAAAGCCTACCGTGACCACGTCGCTGAACGCGCGGCCCTCGGTATCCCACCGCTGCCCCTGGATGCCAAGCAGGTAGCCGAGCTGATCGAGTTGATCAAGAATCCTCCGGCGGGCGAAGACGCCTTCCTGATGGATCTGCTCACCCACCGCGTGCCCCCGGGCGTGGACGATGCGGCCAAGGTCAAGGCTTCTTTCCTGGCGGCCGTGGCGCATGGCGATATCCAGGTGGGTCTGGTTTCCAAAGCCAAGGCCACCGAGCTGCTGGGCACCATGGTGGGCGGCTACAACGTCAAGCCCTTGATCGATCTGCTCGATGATAAGGACGTGGCTGCCGTGGCCGCCGAAGGTCTGAAGAAGACCCTGCTGATGTTCGACGCTTTCCATGACGTCGCCGAAAAAGCCAAGGCCGGCAACGCCAAGGCCAAGGAAGTCATGCAGAGCTGGGCCGACGCCGAGTGGTTCACCAGCCGCCCTGAAGTGCCCAAGAGCATCACCGTGACCGTGTTCAAGGTGCCTGGCGAAACCAACACCGACGACCTGTCTCCCGCACCCGATGCCTGGAGCCGCCCGGACATCCCGATGCACTACCTGGCCATGCTCAAGAACACCCGTCCTGACGCGGCGTTCAAGCCCGAGCAGGACGGCGTGCGCGGCCCGATCCAGTTCATCGAAGACCTCAAGAAAAAAGGCCACCTGGTCGCCTACGTGGGCGACGTGGTCGGTACCGGCTCCAGTCGCAAATCCGCCACCAACAGCGTGATCTGGGCCACGGGCCAGGACATCCCCTTCGTGCCGAACAAGCGTTTTGGCGGCGTGACCCTGGGCGGCAAGATCGCCCCCATCTTCTACAACACGCAGGAAGACTCCGGCTCGCTGCCGATCGAAGTCGACGTGTCTAAGCTCGAAATGGGTGACGTGATCGAAGTGCTGCCCTACGACGGCAAGATCACCAAGAACGGCTCAGTTGTGGCCGAGTTCAAGCTCAAAAGCGATGTGCTGTTTGACGAAGTGCGCGCCGGCGGCCGCATCAACCTGATCATCGGCCGCAGCCTCACCGGCAAGGCCCGTGAATTCCTGGGCCTGCCCGCGTCCACCCTGTTCCGCCTACCCGTGGCCCCCAAGGACACCGGCAAGGGCTTCACCCTGGCCCAAAAGATGGTCGGCCGCGCCTGCGGTCTGCCCGAAGGCCAGGGCATCCGCCCCGGTACCTATTGC
>CAXRGK010000033.1:0-4259 GCA_964230145.1 Burkholderiaceae bacterium
TGCACGGGCAGATGCACGGTGTGTCCGGCTTTCAGGTTCAGATCCAGCACCTGCATGGGCGAGAAGGTGCGGGCCGCCCCAGCCGTCTGACCGAAGGTGCCGGCAATCACGCGCACCTCGCCGGCCCCCCCTTCCAGCGGCACACGCGCAATGTCTTTGTCCAGAACAGCCTGGTAGCCGGGCGGCGTCATCTTGTCCTTGGCCGGCAAATTGACCCACAGCTGGACCATGTGCAGGCGTCCGCCCTGCCGGGTGAACGTTTCGGAATGGAATTCCTCGTGCAGGATGCCGGCTCCCGCCGTCATCCACTGCACATCGCCCGGGCCAATCACGCCGCCCTGTCCGGTGGAGTCGCGGTGCGCCACTTCACCTTCATAGACGATGGTGACGGTCTC
Organism: Burkholderiaceae bacterium; assembly: GCA_964230145.1. Classification (GTDB taxonomy): domain Bacteria; phylum Pseudomonadota; class Gammaproteobacteria; order Burkholderiales; family Burkholderiaceae_C; genus Limnohabitans_A. Next base: position 396 of record CAXRGK010000033.1, read on the forward strand.
GAAACCGCGGTGCGGGTGCTGGCCCACGCCACGCGGGCGAACAGCAGGCGCAAAGTCAGCAGGACCTGCGTAGTCGAGCATCAGAAACGGGCTGAGTTCGCGGCCCAGCCCCTGGTAGTCGAACAGGGAACGCACCGGGAAACCGTCGCCCACCCAATGGCCATGGGGGTTGCTGTAGATGCCTAGGACTTTTTTCATGACAGGGTTTCCGGGAAGTGGGCACACCAATGGTAATGAGCGCATGACGGCCTTGCCCGGGACTGTTTTTGGCACCTCCGGCATGAAGTTACTAAACCGGAACAAATCCCTGCGGCTTGCCCGGTTGTAACTTTATTTCATAAACTGTCGGGAACCGGTTACATCCGTCCTCACGAGAAAGAACAGACATGGCGATCCAGCTTGGCATCAACGGTTTTGGCCGCATCGGCCGCATGGTGTTTCGCGCCGCAGTGCAGAACTTCGGCGACGACATCCAGATCGTCGGCATCAACGACCTGCTCGAGCCCGAGTACCTGGCCTACATGCTCGAATTCGACAGCGTGCACGGCCGCTTTGCGGGCTCGATTGCGGTCGAGGGCAGCACCCTCATCGTCAACGGCCGCCGCATCCGCCTCACGCAGGAGCGCGACCCGGCCAACCTCCAGTGGAACGAGGTCGGCGCCGATGTAGTGATCGAGTCGACCGGCCTCTTCCTCGATAAGGACAGCGCCGGCAAGCACCTGGTCGCAGGCGCCAAGAAGGTGATCCTGTCGGCGCCATCCAAAGACGACACGCCCATGTTCGTCTACGGCGTGAACCACAGCGCCTATGCCGGTGAGGCCATCATCAGCAACGCCAGCTGCACCACCAACTGCCTGGCCCCGCTGGCCAAGGTGCTGCATGACAAATGGGGCATCCGGCGCGGCCTGATGACCACCGTGCACGCCACCACCGCCACACAGAAAACCGTGGACGGCCCCAGCAACAAGGACTGGCGCGGCGGTCGTGGCATTCTGGAAAACATCATCCCCAGCAGCACCGGCGCGGCCAAGGCGGTGGGCAAGGTGATCCCGGCGCTCAACGGCAAGCTCACGGGCGGCTCGGTGCGTGTGCCCACCAGCGATGTGTCGCTGGTGGACCTGACGGCCGAGCTGGCCACACCGGCCACTTACGCCGAGATCTGCGCCGAAATGAAGGCGCAAAGCCAGGGCGCGCTCCAGGGCGTGCTGGCCTACACCGAGTCCAAGGTGGTGTCCACCGATTTCCGCGGCGAGAGCGCCACCTGCGTGTTCGACGCCGACGCCGGCATGGCCCTGGACAGCACCTTCGTCAAGCTCATGGCCTGGTACGACAACGAATGGGGATACTCCAACAAGTGTCTGGAGATGGCCCGCGTCATCGGCCGCTGAAGGCCGCGTCAGCCGCTCAGTTTTCGCCGATCTTCAGTCCGTTGAGGCGGTACTGGGCCTTCACCAGCGAAGGCACCAGCTCGCTGCCGTAGCCCAGCGCGGCGGCCAGGTTCAGGGCCTGGTGCACGCTGGCACCGATCTGCGAATGGGCCTTCACGCCCTCGGTCAGGTGGCAGTAGTAACGCAGGTCCTTGGCGGCGTTGTTCAGCTCGAACTTCAGGCCCGTGAAGTCGCCGTCCAGCGTCTTGGCCATGGACTGGAACAGGCCCGAGTTGGCGCCGCCCACCGACACCACACGCACCAGCTGGCGCACGTCCACGCCGGCCTTGGTGCCCACGGCAAAGGCTTCGGCGGTGGCCGTACAAATGGCCTGCGACACGAAGTTGTTGAGCAGCTTGACGATGTGGCCCGCGCCCGTATCGCCCACGTGGAAAACGTTCTCGCAGTAGGTCTGCAGCAGCGGTGAAATCTTCTCGAACACCTCGTTGCTCGCGCCCACCATGGTGTTCAGGCGTCCCTGCTCGGCCTCGACCGGGGTGCGGGTAAGCGGCGCGTCCACATAAATCACGCCTTTTTCGGCGCACAGGGCGGCGAGGCGGCGCGTGGAATCGGGCTCGCTGGTGGAGGTGTCGATCACGATCAGGCCCGGGCGGGCCTTCGAGAGCAGGCCGTTCGGCCCAGCCACCACCGCCTCGACCTGGGGTGAACCGGTCACGCAGATCACCACCGCATCACAGACGGCCAGATCGGCATGGCTGGTGACCCGTTTGGCGCCTGCAGCCAGCAAGTCCTGGACCGGGTCCAGCCGCTGGTGCACCGTGATCGACAACTCAAAGCCCTTGGCCCGGATGTTCTTGGCCATGCCGTGGCCCATCAGGCCGGAAGCGCCGACAAAACCGATGTGTTTCATGGTGTCTCTTTCAGGAGTGGGAATGAAAACACCCATTCTGAAAGCGACTGAGTGCCAGCGTCTGTCGCCTGCGCGCAATTGGGCTCCAGCTTGCGCCGGAGCACGACGCCTCAGCCCAGGTGCTTGCCCACAATCCCCGCAAGTTCGAACATGGTGATCTGGTCCTTGCCGAAAACCTCGCGCAGCTTGCCATCGGCGTTGATGGCGCGTTTGTTGGCGGCGTCTTGCAGGTTATTGGCCTTGATGTAGTCCCAGATTTTCTTGACCACTTCGGTGCGGGCGTAGGTCCCGTCGCCGATCACGGCAGCCAGGGCTGCACTGGGTTTGAGCGTGCCCACAGCGGCCTTGCGGGGGGCCTTTTCGGCAGCGGCTTTTTTGGCGGCTGGCGCTTTCTTGGCTGCGGGGGCCTTGGCGGTTTTGGCTGCGGTTTTGGTGGCGGCCTTGCCAAACGGCGTCTTTTTGGCCGCCGCCTTGCGCGCCGGGTACGTGCCCTCGCGCTGCTCAAACTCGAAGCCGACCTTGCCCTCTTCGGGGTTCCAGGCCAGCATGGCCTTGAAGCTGCGGCGCGTGCGGTTGCTCACGAACTTGTCGAGCAAGTCGGTCTTGCCGGTGGCCAGCAATTTGCTGAATTGCTCGCGTTCGATGGGCTGCTGCAGGATGATCTGGCCGCTCTTGAAGTCGCAGCTGGGTGTCGGGTGCTCGTGGGTGGGCACGGCCTTGCTGCACACATAGTTGCTGCCGTGCTCGAACACCGGGCTGCCGCACTTGGGGCAGTGGCCCAGGCTTTGCTGCGCCGCAAAATCCACGATCTCGCCGGTGTCCTCGTCTTTGCCATCGTCGCCAAAGTCAAACTCGAGTTTCCACTGGGCTTCTTCTTCGTTGAACTTGAGCGCCAGCTCGGCCACAAAAGGCCAGCCCGCCTTGGAGCGGAAGCCTTCGAGCGGGCCGATTTTCTGGTCACGCAGGAACTGGTCGGCCTCGGCGATCTCGAACGTGCGTCCACCGGGGGACTTGGTGAAGGAGAAGCCGCAGCCTTCGCTGGCGCCATCGGCACCGCAACAGGCAAAGCGGCGGTAGTTTTCCTTGACGACGCCGCCGCACTTTGGGCAGGGCGCCGACAGGGTGGCGTAGTCGCCCGGCACGGTGTCGCGGTCGTATTCCTTGGCCTTCTTGACGATGCGTTCGGTCATGGCCGCGATCTCGGCCATGAACTGGCCGCGGCTGAGCTTGCCCTGCTCCATCTGCGCGAGCTTGTATTCCCATTCACCCGTGAGTTCGGGGCGCGACAGTTCTTCCACCTGCAGACCGCGCAGCAGCGTCATGAGCTGAAAGGCCTTGGCGGTCGGGATCAGCTCGCGGCCTTCGCGCAGCATGTATTTTTCGTTCAGCAGGCCTTCGATGATGGCCGCGCGCGTGGCAGGCGTCCCCAGGCCTTTTTCCTGCATGGCTTCACGCAGCTCGTCGTCGTCCACCAGCTTGCCCGCGCCTTCCATGGCGCCCAGCAGCGTGGCTTCGGAATAGCGGGCGGGCGGGCGCGTCTTGAGTCCCTTGGCCTCGGCGCTTTCG
>CAXRGK010000034.1:0-5366 GCA_964230145.1 Burkholderiaceae bacterium
CATACGAGATCTACCAGTGTGACTGGAGTTCAGACGTGTGCTCTTCCGATCTCGTTGACCGGCATGTCGGGCAGCTGCGCCGCAAGTGCTTGTGGCAAGGTGTCCAGCCGCCCCATGCTGATTTGTCCCCGCAACGGGTTCAGGGGCAGGGCCATATCGGGCATCAGGGCGCGGGTGTGAAAGCCTCCGGCCACTATCAGTTGACCTGCCTCGGCCAGCACCTGTCCGTCTGAACCGACCGCCTGCCAACCCTGCGGGCTGTGACGAACGGTGTCCACATGGGTTGCCCAGCGCACCTCGATGCCCGGCGTGCTCAGTTGCGCGGCCACCAGCTGGCGCGGACGCAGCCATGCGGCCATGGCATGCCACAGCGCTTGCGCCTGCCGCGGCAGGCCGGCCCTTTCCAGCTGATCTGGCGTGGCGTGGGTGCTCCATTCGTGGCCCTGTGCAGGCCAGGCGTCACCGGTGGGCAGAGCACGTTTGCCTTCCACGCGGTGTTCCAGCACGCCACTGAAAGCCCAGTCGGTGCCCGGCTGCAGCAGTTCGGCACAGCGCTGCAGGGTGGCGCGCACGCCCGCGCGGGTGATGCGCGAGAGCACGCTGTCGTCGGGCGAGACATGCGGGGCTGTGAGGCCGGCGGGCAGGCCTGAGGCACCGGCACCCACGCCGCTTCCTGCGTCCAGCACCGTGACCTGCCAGCCACGGCGCGCCAGGCTGCAGGCCACGGCCGAGCCTGACAGGCCGGCGCCCAGCACCAGGGCGGCGCGCTTGTTGTAGGAGCGCGTTCCCGCGCGCGCATGGTTCTCTTGGGAAAGCGGTTCGGCCGCAGGGGCGGCCTCCCACAGGGGAGTTCGCAGTTTCGTGCGCGGTGTCCAGGCCGGGTTGAAGACGGCTGTGAGCCGGTGCGATTTGGGTGGCAGGCCATCGGCGCGCGTCACGGCAAAGCCACACTGCGTCAGGTCTTCGCGCACACCGCGTTGCACGCACCAAGACGCCACACGCGTGCCGGTGCGGCACAGCCGCGCCACTGCCTTGAGGGTGTGCAGCGACCACATGTCCGGGTTGACTTCGGGACTGAAGCCGTCGAGGAACACGCTGTCGGCCGCCACGTCGATCTCGCGCAGCATCTTGTCCACCGGACCAACGCACAGCGTCAGCTGGACGCGGCCGCCTTCAAGCGCCAGCCGGTGCACGCCTGGCAGCAGGCCACGCCAGACAAGGGCCAGCGCATCGGCCAGCGGTTGCAGCTCGGGCCAGGCGGCCACGCTGCGCGTGATGTCCTGTGCCGAGACCGGCCAGGCTTCGATCGAGGTGAAAAACAGCCGCTCCGGCCGCTGGGGGTCTTGTTGCCAGGCGTGCCAGGTGGTCAGAAAGCTCAGGCCCAGGCCAAAACCGGTTTCCAGCACATGCCATTGGCGCCGGCCCTGCCAGTCCAGCGAGGCGCCATCGGGCGACCACAGGCCGCAGCCCTGCAAAAAGACATGCCGAGCCTGCAGCAAGCCGCGGTCCATGCCGTGAAAGCCACGGCTGCGGTAGACGTCGTCAAACAGGGTGCTGCGGGGTGTGCCGTCTGGCAGCCACTCGACAAGGTGGGTCATCAATGTCCGTTCTTGCTGAGCTCGTCGAAGGACCCTTTTGTCCGCGTCGACAGACTCAGCACGAGCGGCAGTCCATCAGGCCTGCGACGGTGGCACGTAGCCCTGGGCGGCGTCGGCGCCTTCGCCAAAGAAGTGTTTTTCCATCTGGCGGGCCAGGTACTGGCGGGCGCGCTGGTCGGCCAGATTCAGGCGGTTTTCATTGACCAGCATGGTCTGGTGCTTGAGCCAGTCGGCCCAGGCCTGCTTGCTGACGTTTTCCCAGATGCGCTTGCCCAGCTCGCCGGGGTAGGGGGGAAAGTCCAGACCTTCGGCCTCTTGGCCGAGCTTGATGCATTGAACGGTGCGTGCCATGGGTGTGCTGCCTTGATCTATCTTAAGAAGCTCTGGTTATACAGATATAAAATTTCAGTATTTCCAGTTCTGAGCGTTTCACAGGACAATCGGCGCCGGCCTGAAATCGGGACACCGTCTGTTCCTCAAGCCTCCACTGTAGCAACTTCCGTAGACCTGACTGGCCCCGGGGCCGTTCCCGGGACACCTCTTTCCGACCCATGAGTGCATTTCTTGAAGAACGCGTGCTGAGCGTTCACCACTGGACCGACCGCCTCTTCAGCTTCACCACCACGCGCGACCAGGCGCTGCGCTTCTCCAATGGCCACTTCACCATGATCGGCCTGCGCGGCGAGAACGGCAAGCCGCTGTTGCGCGCCTATTCGATCGCCAGCGCCAATTACGAGGAACACCTCGAATTCCTGAGCATCAAGGTGCCGGACGGCCCGCTGACGTCCAAGCTGCAGCACATCCAGGTGGGCGACACCATCGTGGTGGGCCGTAAGCCCACCGGCACGCTGCTGTGCGACTACCTGCTGCCGGGCAAGCGCCTGTACCTGTTGTCCACCGGCACCGGTCTGGCCCCGTTCATGAGCATCATCCGTGACCCTGAAACGTATGAGCGCTTCGAGCAGGTCATCCTGGTGCACGGCGTGCGCCAGGTCAATGAGCTGGCCTACCACGACTACATCACGCAGGAACTGCCCCAGCATGAATTCCTGGGCGAGATGGTCAGCCAGCAGCTCAAGTACTACCCTACGGTGACCCGCGAGCCCTACAAGCACCAGGGCCGCGTGACCGACCTGATGGAAAACGGCAAGCTGTTTGCCGACCTGGGCGTGCCCCCGCTGAACCCCGCCGAGGACCGCGTGATGATCTGCGGCAGCCCTGCCATGCTGCGCGACCTCAAGCGCATGTGCGAAGAGCGTGGCCTGGAAGAAGGCAACACCAGCACGCCTGGCGCTTTCGTGATCGAACGGGCGTTTGCCGATTCCTGATCGGGGATGGCGCAAGAATCAACCGGCTTCGGCCGGTTTTTTTTCGTCCACACCCTCAGGCAGATGGCTGAAATGCCGGAACTTTTCTTATAGATGATTCCCTCATTAGCAAACTAGAAATCAGTCGTTTGAGTTTGAAGAAGTCACTCCCAGAATCCGCTCCATCGTCAAAACGACGAAGCATTTCTGGAGAGATTCATGACACGCCTTCACACCTTCATCACCGCCACCACCTTGGCCCTCTCGGCGCTGGCTGCCCAAGCCCAGGTCAGCCTGCTCAACGTCTCGTATGACCCCACCCGCGAGTTGTACGTCGAATTCAACCAGGCCTTTGCCAAACACTGGAAGACCAAAACCGGCCAGGATGTGACCGTCAAGCAGTCGCACGGCGGCTCGGGCAAACAGGCCCGATCCATCATCGATGGCCTGGACGCTGACGTGGCCACGCTGGCGCTGGCCGGTGACACCGACGCCTTGCACGACAACGGCCAGTTGATCCCCAAGGACTGGCAAAAGCGCCTGCCGCACAACAGCTCGCCCTACACCTCGACCATCATCCTGGTGGTGCGCGAGGGCAACCCCAAAGGCATCAAGGACTGGGACGATCTGGTCAAACCCGGCGTCAAGGTGATCACCCCCAACCCCAAGACTTCGGGCGGCGCCCGCTGGAACTACCTGGCCGCCTGGGAGTTTGCCAAGCGCAAATACGGTGGTGATGCCAAGGCCAAAGAGTTTGTGAAGAAGCTCTACGAGAACGTGCCTGTGCTCGACACCGGGGCCCGCGGCTCCACCATCACCTTTGCCCAGCGCGCGCAAGGCGATGTGCTGATCGCCTGGGAAAACGAGGCTTACCTGCTTGAAAAGGAATTTGGCGCCAAATTCGATGTGGTGGTCCCCAGCCTGTCGATCCTGGCGGAGCCGGCGGTGACCATCGTGGACAAGAACGTCGACAAAAAAGGCACCCGCGCCGTGGCCCAGGCCTATCTGGAATACCTCTACAGCGATGAAGGCCAGGACATTGCGGGCAAGAACTTTTACCGCCCCATCTCACCCAAGGCACTGGCCAAGTACGCCAGGCAGTTTCCCAAACTCAACCTCGTGACGATCGACCAGGCCTTTGGGGGATGGAGCAAGGCCAGCAAGGAACACTTTGCCGACGGTGCGAGCTTTGACCAGATTTATGTGAAAAGGTAAGGGGCAAGGCTTGATGTGACGCAAGACCCCGACTGGCCCGTGCTGCAAGAATTTGCCCATTTCAATCTTCAGGCAACAACACATGCGAACCCTCGAACGTGCCCGCTGGCTGCTGTCCCGCGATCCCCACGGTCCTTCGGTGCGGGTGCTGCAAAAACTGCTGCATGCGCTGGAGACTGATGGGGACTTCAACATCGCCGAGCTCTCGATCCTGCCGCACGACCGTTACCAGCTGGCGGTGGATGTGCTGCGCGACTGGCGCCAGGACCGCTACCACCTGCCGGGCATGGCTGTTGCGGGGCAGGGCGTCATCGACCGCCCCCAGTCTGCTGACATCGACGCGCAGCCAGAGCCGGCCTTGCCCTGATCGGCGCAAAAGCGGCAAAGTCCACTCTTGCACGCCCAGCTTGCGGCGCAGCTATAGTGCGCACGGGCCGGCTGTTGCCGGTCTGAGCCGTTTCAAAACAAACCAAAGGTCTTTGTCATGTCTTTCAATGCCCTGAGCGATGCCGCGCTCGACCAGCTTTTCCGTCAGGCCCGCACTGTCCACGCTTTCAAGCCGCATGCCGTTTCGGACGACACGATCCGCCAGCTCTACGACCTGCTCAAGTGGGGCCCGACAGCCTTCAACGCCCAGCCAGCCCGCTATGTGTTCGTCAAGAGTGCCGAGGCCAAGGCCAAACTGACGCCTGCACTGATGCCCGGCAACGTGCCGCAGGTGCAAAGCGCTGCCGTGACGGTCATCGTGGCGCAGGACTCCCGCTTTCACGAGCATCTGCCCGCGCAGTTCCCCGGCTATGACGCCAAGGCGGTGTTCGATGCCAATCCGGCCATGATCGAGCCGGCCGCTTTCCGCAACAGCAGCCTGCAGGGCGCCTACCTGATTTTGGCCGCCCGTGCGCTGGGACTGGACTGCGGCGCCATGTCGGGCTTCAACCCGCAGGCGGTGAACGAAGCCTTTTTCCCGGACGGTCGTTACACGGCCAACTTCCTGCTCAACATCGGTGTGGCCGATCCGGCTGGCATTTACCCCCGTGCGCCGCGTCTGGCGTTTGAGGAAGTGGCCCAGATCCTCTGATCCGCCTCACTCCTGATCCCTATAGCCCGCTTCAGCGGGCTTCTTTATTTGTTTTGGTAATTAACAAACAAAAATAAAGTCGTTTGTGTTTTGAAGATGGGCTTTCACAATCGCGCCCATGTCTTCAGCACCCACCCTCATCATCGTGCCCGGCTGGCGCAATTCCGG
>CAXRGK010000035.1:0-5073 GCA_964230145.1 Burkholderiaceae bacterium
AGAAGGCCGACGCCAAGTTCCCCTACAGCCCGGAGAACACCGGCATGACCCTGGCGCCGGTCAAGGAAGTCCCGTCCTATGTGGCCAGCACGCCCACCAGCTGCCAGATGAAGCGTCCGGGCTGATCCCCCCGCATCAGGCAGTACCGGGCCCGATGACTCCCGTCGTTGTCGGGCCCTTTTCTTTTTCGCCAACAGTCTCCACTGTTCCTTTCCTGTAGTACCGGCCGACAGGCCTGGAAGGTCCCTCCAATGGAGTTCTTCATCATTTCCATGCTCAATGGCCTGAGCTATGGGCTTCTGCTCTTCATGCTGAGCTCGGGTCTGACGCTGATCTTTTCGATGATGGGTGTGCTCAACTTCGCGCACGCCAGCTTCTACATGATCGGCGCCTACTTTGGCTACACCCTGGGAGGCCTGATCGGCTTTTGGCCGGCGCTGGTACTGGCCCCCTTGGGCGTGGGCGCGCTGGGTGCGCTGTTCGAGCGCGTGAGCCTGCGCAAGGTCCACCCCTATGGCCATGTGCCCGAGTTGCTGGTCACCTTTGGCCTGTCGTATGTGGTGCTGGAGCTGGTGCAGCTCGTCTGGGGCCGCACCGCGGTCGAGTTCCAACCGCCAGAGCTGCTGCGCGGCTCGGCTTTCACCCTGATCAACCACGCCAGCGAAGGCCTGCGCCTGGTCTGGGGCGCTGCCCCGGCCGAGATGTGCGCTGCAGCCGACGCGACCATCCGCGTGGTGTGCTCACCGTTCCCGGCCACGCGTGCCTTCATGATGCTGATCGCGCTGCTGATGCTCTTTTCGCTGTGGCTGCTGCTCACCCGCACCCGCATCGGTCTGGTGATCCAGGCGGCGCTGACCCATCCGGAGATGGTTGAGGCCCTGGGTCACAACGTGCCGCGGGTGTTCATGCTGGTCTTTGGCGCCGGCACCGGCCTGGCCGGCCTGGCTGGCGTGATCGGTGGCAGCACCTTCGTCACCGAGCCCGCCATGGCCGCCACCGTGGGTTCGGTCATCTTCGTGGTGGTGGTGGTCGGGGGCATGGGCTCGCTCTCGGGGGCTTTTCTGGCGTCGGTGCTGATCGGCGTGATCCAGACCTTTGCCGTCGCCATCGACTACTCCTTCCTGGTCTTTGCCCGTGACATGGGCTGGCAGCTGTCGGCGGCCATGCAGGACAACAGTTTCGCCAAGCTCACCGTGTCCCAGGTGGCGCCGATCCTGCCCTACCTGTTCCTGGTGCTGATCCTGATCTTCCGGCCCAAGGGTCTTTTGGGTACACGGGAGGGTTAAGCCATGGCTGCTGTCTACAAATTCAAACCTTACAACGTGGGCCGCTGGATCATCTGGAGCCTGTTTGCCCTGGTGCTGCTGGTCGCGCCGTTGCTGTTCACCAGCAACCTCTCGCACACCATGCTGGCGCAGATGGGCATCGCCATCATCGCCTGCCTGTCCTACAACATGCTGCTTGGGCAGGGCGGCATGCTCAGCTTCGGCCATGCGGTCTACACCGGCCTGGGCTCCTACATGGCCATCCATGCGCTCAATGCGGTCAGTGCCGGCAAGCTGGCCATCCCGGTCAGCATGCTGCCGCTGGTGGGTGGCGTGGCCGGCATGGGCTTTGCCGTGCTGCTGGGCTGGGTGACCACCCGCAAATCGGGCACCCCCTTTGCCATGATCACGCTGGGCGTGGCCGAGCTTGTGTTCGCCATGTCGCTCATGTTCTCCGAGTTTTTCGGCGGCGAGGCGGGCGTGTCGGGCAACCGGGTGGCGGGCCAGCCTTTCTTCGGCATCACCTTCGGTCCGCAAGTGCAGATCTACTACCTGATCGCCGTCTACACCTTCGTGTGCGTGGCCCTCATGTACGCCTTCACGCAGACGCCGCTGGGCCGCATCCTGAACGCGGTGCGCGACAACCCCGAGCGGGTCGAGTTCATCGGCTACAACACCCAGCGGGTGCGCTATTTCGCCTTCATCATTGCCGGCTTCTTTGCCGGCATTGCGGGTGGCTTGGGCGCGCTGAACTTCGAGATCGTCACCGCCGAGGTGGTGGGGGCGCACCGCTCGGGGGCCTACCTGCTGTTCACCTTCCTGGGCGGGGCCACCTTCTTCTTCGGCCCCATCATCGGTGCGGTGCTCATGATCATTGCCTTTGTGCTGCTCTCGGAGCTGACCAAGGCCTGGCTCCTGTACCTGGGTCTGGTGTTCCTGTTCATGGTGATGTACGCCCCGGGTGGCATCGCCAGCCTGATCATGATGAACCTGCGGGTGGCCAAGTTTGGCAAGCTGCGCCAGATCTGGACCAGCTACCTGGGCCTGGGGGTGACCGCGCTGGTCATGCTCGCCGGTGCCGGCGCCATGATCGAGATGGTCTACCACCTGCAGCTGAACTCGGCGCTGGGGGATGTGGTGCGCTTCATGGGCATCCCGCTCAACGCCAAGGGCGTGGACAGCTGGGTCGGCGCCAGCCTGGTGCTTGTGACGGGCATCGGCCTCTTTGAGCTGGCGCGTCGCCAGTACGTGCTCGAGTGGGGCACGATCCAGGAAGAAATTGAAAAAGAAATCAAGCGTCGGGAGACTGCCGTATGAGTGCCTACGCCCTTGAACTCAAAAACGTCCGAAAAAGCTTCGGTAAGACCGAAATCATCCGCGGTGTGGACCTGGCGGTGCAGGCTGGAGAACGCGTGGCCGTGATCGGCCCCAACGGTGCCGGCAAATCCACGCTGTTCAACCTCATCAGCGGCCGTTTTGGCCCCACCAGCGGAGAAATCCTGCTGGGCGGCCAGCGCATCGACCATAAAAAGCCGTACGAAATCAATCGCATGGGGCTTTCGCGCAGTTTCCAGATCACCAACATCTTCCCCAAACTCAGTGTCTTCGAGAACCTGCGCTGCGCGGTGCTCTGGAGCCTGGGCTACAAGTACACCTTCTTCAAGTTCCTCTCCGGTCTGAAGGACGCCAATGAACGGGCCGAGGAGCTGCTGGAGATGATCGGCCTGGAAAAACGCCGCGACACCCTGGCCATGAACATGACCTATGCCGAGCAGCGTGCGCTGGAAATCGGCATCACGATTGCAGGCGGCGCCGAGGTCATCCTGCTTGATGAGCCCACTGCGGGCATGAGCAAGAGTGAAACCGCTCGCTTCATCTCCCTGATCCGCAAGGTCACCGAGGGCAAGACCTTGCTGACCGTGGAGCATGACATGGGCGTGGTGTTTGGCCTGGCCGACAAGATCGCCGTGGTGGTCTATGGCGAAGTGCTGGCTTTTGATACGCCGCAAGCGGTGCGGGCCAATGCCCGGGTACAGGAAGCCTATCTGGGCTCTTCCGTCGCCGATACCCAGGCAGGAGGACACTGAGATGTTGAAAGTGGACAACCTGCATGCCTATTACGGCAAGAGCCATGTGTTGCATGGCGTCAATTTCGAAGTCCGTCCCGGCGAGATTGTGGCCCTGCTGGGGCGCAACGGCTCGGGCCGATCCACCACCGCCAAGGCCGTCATGGGCCTGGTGGATTGCCAGGGCACCATTGACTGGAAAGGTCAGGGCATCCAGGGGAAAAAGGCCTACGAAGTGGCGCACCTGGGCATCGGCTACGTGCCCGAGAACCGCGACATCTTTCCCAAGTTGACCGTCCACCAGAACCTGCAGCTCGGGCAGAAAGGTTCGGGCAAAGGGTCCCGCTGGTCGTTTGACGACATGTACACCATGTTCCCTCGCCTGAAAGAGCGTGAACACACCGAGGCGGGTGTGCTGTCCGGTGGCGAGCAGCAGATGCTCACCTTGTGTCGCACACTCATGGGCGATCCTGACCTCATCATCATCGACGAGCCCACCGAAGGCCTGGCGCCCAAGATCGTCGAGCTGGTGGGGGAATACCTCAAGGAACTCAAGAACCGGGGTATTTCCGTGCTGTTGATCGAGCAGAAGCTGACGATCGCGATGAACATCTCGGACAGGGCGCTGGTCATGGGCCACGGCAGCATTGTTTTCGAGGGGACACCTGAAGAACTGCGCGCCAACAACTACATCCGCAAGGAGTGGCTGGAGGTTTGATCTTCCGTCACCTGCGGGACGGTTCAAGGGTTTTCCATGCCCGTGTCCTGTCCGCGTTCCATGTTAAAAACGAACGGTCGTTCTATTAATCGGTTTCGGACAGAGCTGACGATCAGCTTTTCCTAGCCTTTTCCCTATCTTCACGAAGGAATTCCAGCATGACAGCTGAATACAAAGTTCACGGCGACGTGGCGGTGATCACCCTGGTGAATCCGCCCGTCAATGGCCTGGGTCTGGCCACCCGCGTTGGCATCACCAATGGGCTGGAGCAGGCCAACAACGATCCGGCCGTCAAGGCCATCGTCATCACCGGGGCGGGCAAGGCCTTCTCGGGTGGCGCCGACATCAAGGAATTCGGCTCGCCCAAGGCACTGCAGGAGCCGAACCTGCTGTCGGTCATCCGTGCCTGTGAAAACTCTCAAAAACCGGTGGTCGCTGCCGTGCACAGCGTGGCCATGGGCGGTGGGCTGGAGCTGGCACTGGGCTGCCACTACCGCATTGCCGCACCCGGTGCCAGCATCGCGCTGCCCGAAGTCAAGCTGGGCCTGATTCCTGGCGCCGGCGGCACGCAGCGTCTGCCGCGCGTGATCGGCGTGGAGGCTGCCACCAACATGATCGTCAGTGGCGAGCCCGTGAAGGCTGAAATGCTGGCCATGCTGCCCGGCCAGAAGCTGTGGGATGCCATGGCCCAGTCGCCCCAGAGCCTGATGGATGAGGCGCAGGCCCTGGCCCGCAAAGTGGCTGCCGCCCATGCCGATGGCTCGCCCCTGCCACTGGTGCGCAACCTGCCGTGCAAGCATCCGCAAGGCGCTGCGTACTTCCAGTTTGCACGCAACATGGTCAAAGCCACGGCCAAGAATTTGCCGGCTCCGGTCAAGTGCGTCGACGCTGTCGAGTTCGCCACTACCAAGAAATTCGAAGACGGCTTGCTGGCCGAGCGCGAGATCTTCATCAACCTGATGTGGACGCCCGAGTGCCGCTCGCTGCGCCACATCTTCATGGCCGACCGTGCGGCCAGCAAGAT
>CAXRGK010000036.1:0-14309 GCA_964230145.1 Burkholderiaceae bacterium
CGGAGACCCACCATGCCCGGCTTGCTGCCCCACATCGACCCCGATGGCCTGCTCGAATTCTCGGTGGTCTACACCGACCGGGCGCTCAACCACATGTCCAAACGGTTTGGCGGCGTGATGACCGACATCTCGCGCATGCTCAAGCAGGTCTACAAAGCCCATTCGGTGGCGCTGGTGCCCGGCAGTGGCACCTTCGGCATGGAGTCGGTCGCGCGCCAGTTCGCCACCGGACAGCATGTCATGGTGATCCGCAACGGCTGGTTCAGCTTCCGCTGGACGCAGATCTTCGACATGGGCCAGATCCCGAAAAGCCACACGGTGCTCAAGGCCCGCCGCGTCAGCGATGCGCCCCAGGCCGCCTGGACACCCGCCCCGATTGCCGAAGTGACGGCCGCGATTGCGCAAGAAAAGCCCGCCGTGGTCTTTGCACCGCACGTGGAAACCGCGGCCGGCATGATCCTGCCCGACGACTACCTCAAGGCCGTGGCCGACGCGGTGCATGCTGTGGGCGGCCTGTTCGTGCTCGACTGCATCGCGTCCGGCGCCATGTGGGTCGACATGCAGGCCACCGGCGTGGACCTGCTGATCAGCGCGCCGCAAAAGGGCTGGAGCAGCTCGCCCTGCTGCGCCATGGTGATGATGAGTGAGCGTGCCCGCAAGGCCATCGACAGCACGACCAGCACCACCTTTGCGATGGATCTGAAGAAGTGGCTGCAGGTGATGGAGACCTACGAGGGTGGCGCCCACATGTACCACACCACCCTGCCCACCGACGCGCTGCAGCGTCTGCAGCAGGCCATGCTGGAGACCGAAGCCTACGGCTTTGCCAAGGTGCAAGAAGAGCAAATGGTCCTGGGTCGGGCAGTGCGTGCGCTGCTGCGCGAATATGGCTTTGCCAGCGTAGCCGCACCGGGCTTCGAAGCACCGGGTGTGGTGGTGAGCTACACGACCGACCCCGACATCCAGAACAGCAAGAAGTTTCTCGCCCAAGGTCTGCAAACCGCTGCAGGGGTGCCGCTGCAGTGCGATGAGCCCGCCGATTTCTGCACCTTCCGCATCGGCCTCTTTGGCCTGGAGAAATGGCACAACGTGCCGCGCACCCTGCAACACTTGCGCCAGGCACTGGAGACAGTGGCCCCCAAGGCCGCACAGCCTGCCTGAACGGCATCGCGGTACGCCAAAGCACTGAACCCATCAGGCGCTTTGCCTACATTGACTTTCCTCCCCGAGCGGGGTGTGACCCACGACTTTGGTCGCACGGTCTCAGGCTCGGGGTTTTGTCCTCGAAGGGAAAGTCAACATGAAAACGTCACATATCTTCACCGCCACAAGCCTGGCCCTCGCGGCATGGTTGGCCAGCACGTCGGCCACGGCTCAGACGGATTCCCCCAAAACGCGCGAGCAAGTTCGCCAGGAACTTCAGGAAGCCGTGCGCACCGGCAACATGCCCAGTAACGACGAGTCCGGGCGCCTGTTGCGCGAGATCAACCCCTCCCGCTATCCGCCAGCGCCCAACATGACACCCAAAACACGCGAACAGGTCAAGGCGGAGTTGCAGGAAGCTGTTCGGACTGGCAATGTCGTTGGTGACGAGGAATCGGGCATGCTCGAGCGGGAGATCCATCCCTCTCGCTACCCTGCCCCTGCCGCAGGCACAGGCAAAACCCGCGAGCAGGTCCAGCAAGAATTGCGTGAAGCGATTCGCACAGGAGACATGCCCGCCAACGACGAGTCGGGCCACAAGCTCAAAGAAGTCCACCCCGGCATGTACCCGATGCGATGAGCAGGCACAGACCCACACCGGGTCGGGTGCATCACAAGGTCAGGATGGTGCAGCCCGTGGTCTTGCGGGCCTCCAATGCGCGGTGCGCCTCCTGCACCTGCGCCAGCGGGAAGGTCTGGTCGATGTGGATCTTGACCTTGCCCGACAGCACCACCTCGAACAGTTCGTCGGCCATCTGCTGGGTCGCCTCGCGCGTTGCAATGTGGGTGAACAGGGTCTGGCGCGTCACATACAGCGAACCCTTGTTGCCCAGAATGCCGGGGGCAAAAGGCGGCACCGGGCCGGATGCATTGCCAAAGCTGGCCATCAGCCCGAACGGGCGCAGGCAATCGAGCGACTTGTCCCAGGTGTCCTTACCCACCGAGTCATACACCACCTTCACGCCCTGGCCGCCCGTGATCTCCTTGACCCGGGCCGCAAAGTCCTCGGTGCTGTAGTTGATGCAGAACTCGGCGCCGTTGGCCTTGGCCAGGTCGCATTTGGCATCGCTGCCTGCTGTGCCGATCATGCGCAGGCCCAAGGCTTTGCCCCACTGGCAGGCAATCAGGCCGACACCGCCTGCTGCGGCGTGGAACAGCACAAAGTCGCCCTTTTCCAGGCCTTCCACCGGCTTGGTGCGGCGCAGCAGGTACTGGGCGGTCAGCCCTTTGAGCATCATGGCCGCACCGGTCTCGAACGAAATGCCGTCGGGCAGCTTGCACACGTTCTTGGCAGGCATGACACGCACCTCGCAATAGCTGCCCGGAGGCGCGCTGGCGTAGGCGGCGCGGTCACCCGCCCGGAGATGGGTCACTCCTTCGCCCACGGCTTCCACGATGCCGGCGCCTTCCATGCCCAGCCTCAGCGGCATGGGGAAAGGGTAAAGACCGGTGCGCTGGTAAACGTCAATGAAATTCAGACCGATCGCCTTGTGGCGGATGCGGATCTCGCCAGGGCCAGGCTCGCCGACCTGCACGTCGACGAGTTTCATCATTTCGGGTCCACCGTTCTGGTCAATCTGGACGGCCAGGCTCATGTTCGTTCTCCTGCGGGTTGTCAAATGAAGTGGTGGGCGGAACTTTGCCACGATTCGCATGTCCCTGCGATGCGCTTGGCCGGCCATCGGACCCGTGCGTGACAAGGGGTAAACCCGAACATCGCTACAGTCACGCCATGTCTCGCAAACTCTCGCCGGTCACGGCCCTGCTGCTGACCGTGCCGCCCCTGATGTGGGCAGGCAATGCGGTCGTCGGCCGCATGGTCAGTGCCCTGGTTCCCCCCATCACGCTCAACTTTCTGCGTTGGGCGATCGCGTTTTTCATTTTGCTGCCCCTGGCCGCCTGGGTGCTGCGCCGCGGCTCGGGCCTGTGGCCGCACTGGCGCCGCTTTGCGCTGCTGAGCCTCCTGGGCGTGGGCTGCTACAACGCGCTGCAGTACCTGGCCCTGCAGACCTCCACGCCGCTCAACGTGACGCTGGTCGCAGCCAGTGGTCCGTTCTGGACCTTGGTCATTGGCGCGCTGTTCTTTCACGCACCGGTGCGTCGGCATCAGGCCGTGAGTGCCGTGCTGTCGGTCTTCGGCGTGCTGATCGTGCTCTCGCGCGGCGAATGGCAGCAGCTGCTCTCGGTGCGACCCGTCGTCGGCGATCTGTTCATGCTGCTGGCCACGGCCAGCTGGTCGCTCTACAGCTGGCTGCTGTCACGCCGCGACGAGCCCGAAACAATCCGCAGCGACTGGGCCGCCTTCCTGCTGGGCCAGGTGGTGTTTGGCCTGGGCTGGTCGGGCTTGTTTTCGGCCTTCGAATGGGGCCTGACAGATGCGCACATCACCTGGGGCTGGCCGCTGCTGGCCACGCTGGCTTTCGTGGCTGCAGGGCCGGCCGTGCTGGCCTACCGTTGCTGGGGTCTGGGCATCCAGCAGGCCGGGCCCGCCGTTGCAGGCTTTTTTGCCAACCTCACGCCGCTGTTTGCGGCCTTGCTGTCGGCCGCCTTCCTGGGCGAGATGCCCCACCTCTACCATGCGGCCGCCTTTGCCCTGATCGTCGCCGGGATCTGGGTGTCATCCCGGCACTGACCCTCAATACGTACCTGGATACGATCCGCCATCGGGCAGGATGTTCTGCCCGGTGATGTAGCCGGCCTGCTGGCTGCACAGGAACGCACAGATCGCACCAAACTCCTCGGGGGTGCCGTAACGGCCCACCGGAATCTGTGCCTGCTGCAGAGCGCGCATCTCGTCCACCGTCTTGCCGGCCTTCTCGGCCATGGCCGGCAAGGTCGAGCGGATGCGGTCGGTGTCGAACTTACCCGGCAGCATGTTGTTGATGGTCACGCCGCTGGCCGCGATCTTGCTGCGCGCCACACCAGCCACAAAGCCCGTCAGGCCGCTGCGCGCGCCGTTGGACA
Organism: Burkholderiaceae bacterium; assembly: GCA_964230145.1. GTDB lineage: Bacteria > Pseudomonadota > Gammaproteobacteria > Burkholderiales > Burkholderiaceae_C > Limnohabitans_A. The sequence continues at coordinate 4,168 of CAXRGK010000036.1, forward strand.
GGCCGAGCACATCGATCGGTGCCTTCACGGCGCTGGAAGTGATGTTGACGATGCGGCCAAAGCCGCGTGCGGCCATGCCGTCCACCGTGGCCTTGATCAGTTCGATCGGCGTGAGCATGTTGGCATCCACCGCCTTGATCCAGGCCTCGCGGTCCCACTCGCGGAAATCACCGGGCGGCGGGCCGCCCGCGTTGGTGACCACAATGTCATAGTCCTTGCCAGGACCCCCTGCCACATTCCAGATGGCGTCACGGCCAGCCACGGTGGTGATATCGGTGGCCACCGCCAGCACTTTGACTTTGCCACCGGTCTCCGCCTTGAGCTTGTCCACACTGGCCTGCAGCACTTCGGCGCCCCGCGCCACCATGACCACATTCACGCCTTCGAGCGCGAGCGCGCGGGCACAGCCCCAGCCCAGTCCTTTGCTGGCGCCACCCACGAGCGCCCATTTGCCTGCGATTCCCAGATCCATGTTGAACTCCTCTTGTTGACTCAATCCACACGCGTTGTCGGACGCGTGACCCAGAACACCCCGCTGAGCACCAGGGCCGTACCGGCCAGCACCCACAGGTTGAACGACTCGCCCAGGATGAACACGCCCATCAGCAGCGTGGACATCGGCCCGATCATGCCCGTTTGCGCCGTCAGGCCGGGGCCGATGCGTTCGATCGCCATCATCACCAGCACCACGGGCAAGGCGGTACAGGCGATGGCGTTGAGCAGGGACAGCCAGAGCACCGGCTCGGCCACCTGCGCCGCCGACAGCGGCCGCAGCACCACAAACTGGGCGATGCAAAACACACAGGCCACCGACGTGGCCCACCCCGCCAGACGCAGGGAACCAAGCCGCTGCACCAGCTGACCGCTGTAAGTCAGGTAGGTGGCATAGGTGATGGCACTGGCCAGCACAAGCAAAGCCCCAAGGGCGGCATTCGCACCGCTGAATGAAGCCTCGTGGCCAAACACCAGGAGCACCCCCGAATAACTGATGGCCATGGCCACCCCCTGGCGGTGGCTGATTTTGCGGCCGAACAGCACCCAACCCAGCACCAGCACCAGCGTGGGGTTGAGGTAGAGGATCAGCCGCTCGAGCGAGGCACTGATGTACTCCAGCCCCCAGAAATCCAGAAAACTCGACAGGTAATAGCCGCTGAAACCCAGACCCAGAATGCCCAGCCAGTCGCGCATCTGCAGGCGTGGCTGGCCGCGGCCAGCCCACCAGGCCATGGTCAGGAACATCGGCAGGGCCAGCAGCATGCGGTACATGAGCAGTGTGACCGCGTCCACGCCATGGCGGTAGGCGAGCTTGACGATGATCGCCTTGCCACTGAAAGCAATCGAGCCTGCCGCCGCCAGCAGCAGACCGGAGGAAAGGTGTGCAGGACGCGTGCCCGACATCAGAAGCCCACCGCCTGGCCGTCGCGACGCGGATCGCTTGCAGCCAGGTAGCCATGCACTCGGGGGTCGCCCATGCGCCAGATGAACTGGCCGGCTCCAAAGTCCTGGTAGGAGTCGTTGATCACGTCCAGCTGGTGTCCCAGGGACTGCAAGCCCTGCACGGTTTCGGGATCCATGGCTGCTTCGACGTTGATGTTCAGACCCGCGTTGAAGCGCCAACGCGGGGCATCACAGGCGGCCTGGGGGTTCTGCCCGTAGTCCAGCATGCGCACCAGGGTCTGCATGTGGCCTTGCGGCTGCATGTTGGCGCCCATCACGCCATAGCTCATGACCGGCTGGCCATCCTTGGTCAGGAACGCCGGGATGATGGTGTGGAAAGGCCGCTTGCCCGGTGCCACCACATTGGCCGGATTCAGGCCCGGCTGCACGGCAAAACCATGCCCCCGGTTTTGCAGGCTGATGCCATAGGTTGGCTCGACCACACCAGAACCAAAGCCCATGTAATTGCTCTGGATGAAGCTGACCATCATGCCGTTCTCATCGGCCGCGGTGAGGTAGATGGTGCCGCCTTTGACCGGATTGCCGGGTGCGAAGGACTGGGCACGCCGCATGTCGATCAGCTTGGCGCGGCTGGCCAGATACTGCGCATCGAGCATCTGGGCCGGAGTGACGTCCATGCTGCGCGGGTCGGCCACATAGCGGTAGACGTCGGCAAACGCGAGCTTCATGGCCTCGATCTGCAGGTGCTGCGATGCCACACCGTCGACAGGCAGCGAAGCCAGATCGAAATTCGACAGGATGCCCAGCGCGATCAAGGCCGCAATGCCCTGGCCGTTGGGAGGAATCTCGTGCAGGGTGTAACCGCGGTAGTTCTGTGCCACCGGCTCCACCCATTCGGGCCGGAAAGCCGCCAGATCGCTGGCCTTGAGGCTGCCACCCTGTTCGGCCACAAACCGTTCGATGGCCTGGGCAATCTCCCCCCCGTACAAAGCCTGACCTCGGGTCTGGGCAATCGCCCGCAAGCCACGGGCCGCCGCCGGGAAACGGAACAACTCACCCACTTGGGGCGCGCGCCCCCAGGGCAGGAAACTCGAGGCAAAACCGGGCTGCGACTGCAGCTCCGGCGTGGCCGCAGCCCATTTCTGCTGGACCACCACCGGGACCAGGTAGCCACGCTCGGCGATGTCAATGGCAGGCGCCAGCAGATCGGCGAACGGCAGCTTGCCAAAACGCTCGCTCATGGCCACCCAGCCCGCCACCGCGCCCGGCACGGTGACACTGTCCACACCCCGCTTGGGCGGGGTCAGCACCGTGTCGCCGTATTTGCGCTGGAAGTACTGCGGTGTCCAGGCCGCTGGTGCGGTCCCGGAAGCATTGAGCCCGTGCAGCTTCTGTCCATCCCAGAGGATGCAAAAGGCATCGGACCCCAGCCCGTTGCTGACGGGCTCGGTCAGTGTGATGGCCGCCGCAGCCGCAATAGCGGCATCCACGGCGTTGCCGCCACGCTGCAGCATCTGCAGGCCTGCCTGCGCCGCCAGAGGGTGGGAGGTGGACACCACATTGCGTGCAAACAGCGGCAAACGGGTGCTGGTGTAGGAGTGTCTGAAATCGAAAGTCATGGGCAATGCGAAATGAATTGAAATTGTCGCAGAGGGGTCCCCCTGGTGCGTCCGCATGGTGACACCACGAAAAACGGCCCCTTGCGGGGCCGTCTTCAGGAGCCATCAGGCGAAGATCACTCTTCGACGAAGGCTTCTTCGCGTTTGGACTTGACGGCTGGCAACATCACGATCACCAGCAGCACCGCGGCAGCCGCCAGCAGACTGGCCGACAGCGGGCGCGTGACGAACACGCTCCAGTCACCGCGCGAGAGCAGCATGGCGCGGCGCAGGTTTTCTTCCATCATCGGGCCGAGGATGAAGCCCAGCAGCAGCGGCGCAGGTTCCACGCCCAGCTTGATGAAGAGGTAACCGATCACGCCGAACATGGCCACCATCCAGATGTCCCAGGTGTTGTTGTTGGTCGAGTACACACCAATGGCACAGAACAGCACAATGGCCGGGAACAGCCAGCGGTAGGGCACCGTCAGCAGCTTGATCCACATGCCGATCAGCGGCAGGTTCAGGATGACGAGCATCGCGTTGCCGATCCACATGGAGGCGATCAGGCCCCAGAACAGCTCGGGGTTGCTGGTCATCACCTGCGGGCCAGGCTGGATGTTGTGGATGGTCATGGCACCCACCATCAGCGCCATCACGGCATTGGGCGGAATGCCCAGCGTCAGCAGCGGGATGAAGGAGGTTTGCGAGCCAGAGTTGTTGGCCGACTCGGGCGAAGCCACACCACGGATGTTGCCCTGGCCGAAAGGCACTTCGCCCGGCTTGAGCTTGGTCTTTTTCTCGATGGTGTAGGCCGCAAAGGCGGCCAGCAAGGCGCCGCCGCCAGGCAGGATGCCCAGCACAGAGCCAATCGTGGTACCACGCAACACGGCCGGAACCATGTTCTTGAAGTCCGTCGCGGTGGGCATCAGGCCAGTCACCTTGCCGGTGAAGACTTCGCGGTCTTCTTCCTTGTGCGACAGGTTGTGGATGATCTCGCCGTAGCCGAAGACGCCCATCGCAATCACGATGAAGCCGATGCCGTCGGTCAGTTCGGGGATGTCGAAGCTGAAGCGGGCGACACCCGAGTTCACGTCGGTACCAATCAGCCCCATGAGCAGGCCCAGCACGATCATGGCCACAGCCTTGAGCAGCGAACCCGAGGCCAGCACCACCGCACCGATCAGTCCCAATACCATCAGCGAGAAGTATTCGGCCGGGCCGAACTTGAAGGCGACTTCGGTCAGCGGCGCAGCAAAGGCCGCCAGGATCAGCGTGCCGACGCGGCCGGCGAAGAACGAACCCAGACCGGCGGCGGCCAGCGCGGGACCGGCACGGCCCTTGCGCGCCATCTGGTAGCCGTCGATCATGGTCACGACCGACGAGGCTTCACCGGGCAGGTTCACCAAAATGGCGGTGGTGGAGCCGCCGTACTGGGCGCCGTAGTAGATGCCGGCCAGCATGATCAGCGCAGCCACCGGAGGCAGCGCATAAGTGGCGGGCAGCAGCATGGCGATCGTGGCCACCGGGCCCACGCCCGGGAGCACGCCGATCAGGGTGCCCAGCAGACAGCCGACGAAGGCGTAAATCAGGTTCTGGAAGGTGAAGGCGACGCCAAAACCCAGAGCAAGGTTGTCGAAAAGTTCCATGTTGTTTTTCTCCTCAACCTGCGATGAATGTGGGCCAGACCGGGAACTGCAACTTGAGCAGCAGAATGAAAGCCGCGTAGCTGCCGATCGAGAGGATCACCGACAGGATCAGCACTTCCTTGAGCCGGAAACTGTCACCCGCCAGGCTGGCCACAATCGTCAGCGCGAAAATGCCGACGATCAGCCCCATGGGCGGCAGACCGATGCTGGGCAGACCGCCAATCATGACGCCGAAAAGCACGTTGGCTGCGATGATCAGGAACAGGGGCTTCCAGGCCCACTTGCCAATCTTGTCGCCACCGGGGGCTTCGACCACCAGGGCCTTGAACATGATGATGCCGCCCAGGATGGCCAGGATCACCCCCAGCAGCAGCGGGAAATAACCCGGCCCCATGCGGCCGCCTGTCCCGATGCTGTAGCCAGTGGCGCCATAGGCGAATGCTGCACCGACCACGGTGAACATCAGCCCCGAGAAAAAGTCTTTCTGACTTTTGATGAGCACGATAAAACTCCTCCAGAATTTTGGATGCCGCGATTGTGTTGGAGGATTGCAGCCCTCCCCATGTGGGTTCCACCTATGTCCCGGGAGTGACCTCCAAGGGTAAACCCTGATATTCATCGGGCTTGCGCAACCCAGCAGCCCTTACTTGAGGACCGGCTTGAACACCCGCAGCCATTTGGGCGCGGGCAAGCCCCAGCTGGCCTCGATCGCTTCAGCCGTCTCCAGCAGTTGCTCGCGTTTGGGACGGGACGGCGTGCGTTGGGCCAACACGATGGTGTTGCCCTCGCGCGTAGGCTTGAAAGCCCAGACCGCTTCCTCGCCAAAGGCCGCACTGATTTTTTGCAGGCTCGCCTCGTAGCTCGACGAGCGACCGAACAGGTTGACCGTCATGCAGGCATTCGGACTGAGCAAGGCGCGGCAGTCGCGGTAGAAATCCTCGCTGTCGAGCACCGGGGCCGCCGCTTCATGGTCATACAGGTCCACCTGCAGCGCATCGACCACACCGGTCCATTCAGGCGAGCGGATTTCCTGGGCCGCATCGGCGATCACGACACGCAAGCGCTCATCGTCCGGCGGCAGACGGAACCAGCCACGGCAGGCATGCAGCACGCCCGGGTTGAGTTCGATGGCCGTGCAGGTCATCTTGAGTTTCTTGTAGCAGAACTTGGTGATGCTGCCTGCCCCCAGGCCCAGCTGCATGGCGTGGGCACCGGGCACTTCGGTCATGGGCATGAAGAGCAGCCAGGCCATCATGCGCTGCACGTATTCCAGCTCGATGTCGTAGGGCTTCTTGATCAGCATCGAACCCTGGATCCACGGCGAGGCCAGGTGCAGGTAGCGGATGTCACCGTCTTCGGAGAAATTCACCTCGGGCAGTTCAACGGTTTTCTTTCGGCTCATGCCAGCAATCCATGTTCGTGCATCACCGCCGTCCAGGCGCTGAGCTTGCGTTCAAAAGGCCACGAGGCATTGGCCGGACTGGTCGAGGGCAGTTTGTGCAACTGCACCCGACCCGCCAGACCCGCGTGGGCCAGCGATTGTTCCACGGCACGTGCATGCCGAAAACTTTCACCCCCGTTGTGGGCAATCCCGGTCAGCAAAGGGCACTGGCGCAGCAGACCGGGAAAATCATTGAGCTGCGCTTCGCGGATCGCACTGTCCAGGCTACCCTCACGCTCGCAGCTGGCGTACACATCCCAGATGCCCAAGCCCTGCGCCAGCGCGCAGGCGCAGCGCCGCGCGTAGTCCCCATCGGTCGACCAACCGGCCTGTGGCCACAGCCGCTGGAGAATCGGCCAGAACTGGTTTTGCGGGTGCGCGTAATACTGCTTCAGCTGCAGCGACTTCACCCCCGGGAAGCTGCCCAGCACCAGCACCCGCGTGGCCGCAGACACCAGAGGCGGTAAACCGGTCAATCGCGTCATGCCAGCTGCTCCAGCCCCGGCAGCACACGCCGAGCATTGCGGCCAGTCGCCTGCGCCAGTACCTCTGGCTCGATGCCTCGCAAAGTGGCCAGCACCTGCGCGATGCGCGGCAATTCGGCGGGGCTGTTGCGCCCTTGCGGCTGGCCGTTGGCCCGCGCTTCGGCCGTGCGGTAAATCCACTGCGGCGGGATGTCGGGCGCATCGGTTTCCAGCACCAACGCATCCAGCGGGAGGGTGCGCGCCAGCTCGCGCAAGGCGGTGGCCCGTTCAAAGGTCATCGCACCGCCAAAGCCCAGCGCAAAGCCCAAGTCGATGAAGGCCTGCGCTTGCTGCGCACTGCCGTTGAAAGCATGGGCAATGCCACCGGGCACCCCCACCTGCCGCAGGCCTTTGAGCAGCAGATCGGCCGAGCGCCGCACATGCAGGATGACCGGCAGGCCATGCTTTCGGGCCAACAACAATTGCGTGATGTAAAACCGCCACTGGCGCTCGCGCATGGCAGGCTCGCACAGCTCGGGCACAAAAAAGTCCAGACCGATTTCGCCTACCGCCACCAGGCGCGGGTCACCTTGGGCCGCCGCCAGTGCCTCGTCCAGCGCCTGCAGGTCTTGTGCGTCAGCCTGAGGCACATACAAAGGGTGGATGCCCAGGGCGTACGCGTCGCCATGCTGCGAAGCCAGCGCCTGCACCCCTGACCAGTCACGGCGTTGCACCGCCGGCAGCACACACAGCGCCACCCCCGCTGCACGGGCCTGGCTTCGCACCTCTTCGCGGTCGAGCGCGAACTCGGGGGCATCCAGATGGCAGTGGGTGTCGATCCACATCAGTCGGGCAAGGCGGACAGGTGCCCCTGAACCAGCTGCAGCTGACGGTCGCATCGTGCCGCCAGGCTGCGGTCATGCGTCACCACCACAAAGGCCATGCCACGCTCGCGCGCGAGCTGCAGCATCAGGTCGAACACGCCATCCGCGGTGGTCCGGTCCAGATTGCCGGTGGGCTCGTCAGCCAGCACGCAGGCCGGCTCGGTCACCAGCGCACGGGCAATGGCCACACGCTGTCGCTCGCCGCCCGAGAGTTCGGCCGGGCGGTGCTGCAGTCGTTCGCCCAGGCCCACACGCCGCAGCCATTCGGCGGCCTGTTGCATGGCCTGCTCGCGCGGCATGCGGCGGATCCACAGGGGCATGGCCACGTTTTCAAGGGCCGTGAACTCCGGCAGCAAATGGTGAAACTGGTAGACAAAACCCAGATGCCGGTTGCGTTGCGCGCCCTGTTCAGCCGGTGGCAGCACGGTCAGCGAATGGCCCATCAGCTGCACCGTGCCCGAGGTCGGCGCATCGAGCCCGCCCAGCACGTGCAGCAAGGTGCTCTTGCCCGAACCGGAGGCGCCCACGATGGCCAGGGTCTCGCCTGCGCGCACGTCCAGGTCCACGCCTTGCAGCACCTGAACCTTCAGCGATCCCTCTGCATAGGCTTTGTAGATCCGGTGGGCCTGCAGCACCGGTGTCTTGGTTTCACTCATAACGCAGGGCCTCCGCCGGGTTGACGCGGCTGGCACGCCAGCTGGGGTACAGGGTGGCCACAAAGGCCAGCACCAGCGAGATCACCGCGATCGGCACGATGTCGCTGGCCAGCGGTTCACTGGGCATGCGGCTGATCAGGTAAATGTCTTTGGGCAGGAAGCTCGCGTTGAACAGGCGCTCGAGCGCTGGCACGATCACATCAATGTTGAAAGCCACCAACAGACCCAGCGCCAGACCGCTGAGCGTGCCGATCACGCCCACGGTCGCACCCTGCACGACGAAAATGCCCATGATGCTGCGCGGACTTGCCCCCAGGGTGCGCAAAATGGCGATGTCGGCGCGTTTGTCGGTCACCGTCATCACCAGCGTACTGACCAGGTTGAAGGCTGCCACCGCCACGATCAGCGTCAGGATGATGAACATCATGCGCTTTTCAACCTGCACTGCGGCGAACCAGGTGCGGTTTTGCTGCGTCCAGTCGCGCACATAAAACTCACCACCCAGCTCCTGCTGCAATTCGGCCGCCACGGCACGGGCCTCGTGCAGATCGCGCAGCTTCACCCGCAGACCTGTGGCCCCTTCCAGCCGGAACAGGCGGGCCGCGTCCTGCACATGCATCAGCACCAGGGCCGAGTCGTATTCGTAATGGCCGGACGAAAACAGGCCGGCCAGCCGCATCTGCTTGAGCCGCGGCATGGCGCCCGCAGGCGTGACCTGACCGGAGGGTGAAATCAGCGTGACCTGTTCGCCCGGCATCGCGCCGATCGCCATGGCCAGATCGCGACCGGCCACCAGCTGGAACTGCCCCGGCACCAGCGCACCCAGCACACTGGCCTGCCCCTCCTGCAGATCGCTGACCTGGGGTTCAAGCGCCGGGTCGATGCCCCTGACCAGCACCCCTTTCATGTCCTCGCCCCGGGCGAGCAGCGCCTGGGCGCTGATGAAGGGCGCGGCGCCACGCACCTCGGGGTGCGCGAGCAAACGCGCCCGCAGGCCTTCGGCATCAGGCAGGGCCCCACCACTGGCGGCATAGATCTCGATGTGCGAGACCACGCCCAGCATGCGGTCGCGCACCTCGCGCTGAAAACCGTTCATCACCGACAGCACAATGATGAGTGCCGCCACCCCCAGGGCGATGCCCAGCATGGACACGCCCGAAATGAAGGAAATGAAGCCGTTGCGGCGGCTGGCCCGGCCGGCGCGGGTATAGCGCCAGCCCAGCAAAAGTTCGTAGGGAATCGACATGGCATCCACAAAGCAGATCGGCCAATTGTGGCATCCCTGACAATAAGGTCCGATGGCCAGACCACCGTTGCCTGCCTGAAGTCACTCTGTCCCACATGCACCTGATCCTGTCCCATGCCGCCAGCCACCGCTGGCCCGATGCCCACCAACCCCCGTTGCAGCTGCCCCACCTGCAGCAACTGCTGGGCCGCATGCGTCGCGCACAGACCCTGACCGACCTCGAGTGGGAACGCCCTCACCCCCTGATGCCTCATGAACGTGCTTTGGCGCAGGCCCTGGGCTGGCCCGATGCAGGCCCATGGCCCTGGGCCGCCCGGGAAACCGGCAGCGCAGGCCCTCAGGCCTGGATCACCCCCTGCCACTGGCAAGTCGGCATGGACCAGGTGGTCATGCTGCCCCCAGAGGCCCTGGCACTCGGCGACGAGGAGTCCCGCCAACTGCTGCAGGCCATGCAGCCCTACATGGCCGAAGACGGTCTGCAGCTGCAGTGGCACGGCGCCCTGCGCTGGCTCGCCCGTGGTGACGCGCTGACCGGCATCGCCACTGCATCGCTCTCGCGCGTCTCGGGTACCAACATCCGCCCCTGGATCACCGACGGCAGCCTGCCCGCTCCTTTGCAGCGCCTGCAAAGTGAAATGCAGATGTTGCTCTACAACCACCCGGTCAACGACGCGCGAGTGGCCCGCGGCCAACTCACGGTCAACGCCTTCTGGCTGCACGGGGCCGGACAGACCCCCTGCGCACCCGAACAGCCCGAGGTGCGCTGCATCCTGGACCTGGAGAGCTGCGCGCGGCAAGGCGACGCC